>DATCQR010000052.1:0-8330 GCA_036569405.1 Candidatus Limnocylindria bacterium | reverse complement strand
CTGACCGTGCCCAACTGGGTCGGCGACCCGATCGCCGGCGTGCGCGCGGAGGCGACGCGTCTTGGCCTCGTCCTTGATGAGCAGCCTCCCGAGCCGAGCGACACCGTGCCGGTCGACCACGTCATCCGCACCGATCCGACGAATGGCACGCCGGTAACGCGCGGTGACACGGTCCAGGTCTGGGTAAGCTCGGGGACGGCGCAGGTGCCGGTCCCGAACCTGATCGGCCAGACCCGCCAGGAAGCAACCGATACCCTGCACTCCAAGCGCCTTGATCTCGGACTGGTCAGCAGCGCGCCGTCCGATCGCCCGGCGGGCGAAGTGATCAACACCAACCCGAGCGCCGGCGTGAAGGTCGGCGTCGGGAGCCAGGTGGACCTGGTCCTCTCGCTCGGACCGACACCCTCGCCCAGCCCGTCGCCGACGCCCACGCCTCAGCCCACTCCCAGTCCAACACCCGTGCCGCCGCCTCCGACGCCAGCCCCGTCGTAGGCCCCGAGGCGCGGCGGCCGCGTGCGCGGCGGCGGTGCTACCATCCCGGCCGCAAACCATCCCGACCTGGAGGTCAACACAAGAAGATGACAGCCCCGGTCACGGTCGACGACGCGACCTTCGAGGCGGAGGTCCTGAATGCGCAGAAGCCGACGCTGGTCGACTTCTGGGCACCCTGGTGCGGCCCCTGCCGCCTCGTCTCGCCGGTCGTCGAGGCGGTCGGTGAGGCACACGCCGACAAGATCGCCACCGCCAAGGTGAACACCGACGAGAACCAGCAGCTGGCGATGCGCTACAGCATCTTCAGCATCCCTACGCTCATCGTCTTCCGTGACGGGCGCGAGGCCGCTCGCCTGGTGGGCTACATGCCGCAGGCGGCCATGGAGGAGCGGCTGCGCGAGTTTCTCGCCTAGGGAAAATGCGCGGGAGCGCGCCCCCACTCGCTAGACTCAGCCGGTGATCATCAAGACCGAGCGCCGGACGCCCCCGGACCGGCGCCAGGCCGCGGATCCCTTCGCGCCGGAGCGCCCCACCGGCGATCGCCGCACCATGTGCTGGGAGGTCGAGAACTGCACCCTCACCATTCGGTATCGCTGCCCCGCCTTCATCCTGCGGCGGCCGTGCTGGGAGCTGTGGGCCGTGGATGGCGTGGGTCCGGCCCGCGCCTGCTGCCACAACGAGATCGACTGTGAGCCGGGTCGCTGCGCCATCGCCGAGAAGCGCTTCGCCGGGACGGCCGAGCCGCTCACCGTGCATGTCGGGCGCCGTGGCGTCCCGTTGGGCTACGGCAAGCCGCGCCGTCACTCCTGCCCACACTTCTACCTCACGCACGGCTCGAAGGGTCGCGTCGGCACCGATTCGCCCGGCGTCCTGCGCATGCTGATGAAGCAGGAGGGGGTCGTGAACCGATGCGAGCTGCGCGGCGGCGTCCACCTCGACGCGAGCTACGTGAGCGACCTGTGCATGACCGGCCAGTACCACGATTGCGTCTTCTACGAGGACGAGGGGGCCTGACCGCGTCCACAGACCCGGACTACGAGGCGGCGGTGGCCGCCCTGCGCAGCCGGGGCCGCTTTGGCATCAGCCTGGGCCTGGAGCGGATCGAGGCACTCCTCGACGAGCTCGGCCATCCCGAGCGACGGCTGCGCGGAGCCCTCGTCGGCGGCACCAACGGCAAGGGCAGCGTCGTGGCCTTGGCACGATCCGCGCTGCAAGAGGCTGGGCTGCGCATCGGCACCATGCCAAAGCCCCACCTGGTCAGCTATCGCGAGCGGATCGCCGTCGACGGACGGCCGATCAACCGGGAACGCTTCGCGGCGGTCCTGGGCGCAGTCACGCCGGCCGTCGAGCGAGTCACTGCGCGCCTTGGACCGCCGACTGAATTCGAGGCGCTGACCGCCGCCGCCTTCCGCGAGCTTGCAGGTGCGGGGATCGACCTCGCGCTGGTGGAGGTGGGCCTGGGCGGCCGGCTGGACGCGACCAATGTCCTGGATGGCGGGGTGGCGGTGATCACCAACGTCCAGCACGACCACGAGCGCCTGCTGGGATCGACCCTGGCTGCCATCGGTGCCGAGAAGGCGGCGATTATCAAGCGGGGCAACCTGGCCGTCACCGGTGCCCAGGGACGAGGCCTTCGCCCGATCCTTGCTCGCTGCAAGGAGGTCGAGGCTTCGCTGCGTCGAGCCGGGCCGGGACAACCGTATGACGCCGCCCTCAGGGAGGCTGGCTGGGACGGGATCGTGGTCGACGCGACGCGGCCCGGCGGTCCGCTGCCGGCTCTGCGCATCGGGCTGCTGGGGAGCCACCAGGCCGCCAATGCCGCCGTCGCCCTGGGGCTGCTCGACGCCCTGGTCGAGGACGCGGAGCGCGATGGCGTTCCCCTCCGTCTGGACGACGGGGCGATACGCCGTGGCTTCGCGGCGGCACGCTGGCCGGGGCGGCTCGAGCTGCTGAGGGAGACATCGGTTGGCCCCGTTCTCCTCGACGGTGCGCATAACCCGGCTGGCGCGCGAGCCCTGGCTCGCAGTCTCGAGGAGCTGCACCTGCGCCACTTCCCGATGGTCTTCGGCGCGATGCGCGGCAAGCGCGTGGCGGCGGTGCTGCGCGCCCTGGCGCCGCTCGATCCAGTGCCGATCTTCACGCGCGTCGAGGACCGCGGTGCGATCCCCGCGGAGGAGCTGCTCGGGCGCTGGCGGCGGATTGGCGGCCGCGGACAGACGACGGCAAGCCCAGGGGACGCCCTCCGGCTGGCAGCGGACCTCCGCCGCTCCGCGGAGCAGCCGGTGGTGGTTGCCGGGTCGCTCTACCTTGTCGGCGCCGTGCGTGGGATGCTGCGCGGCGAGGAGGCGGACGCGTGATCGAGCTGCGCTGGGGCGAGCGGACCTACGTGATGGGGATCATCAACGTCACGGCCGACTCGTTCAGCGGCGACGGCATCGCCACGCCGGGCCGGAGCGAGGCGGAGATCGTGGCGGCGGCTGTTGAGCAGGCGCGCGGCTTCGTGGACGCCGGGGCTCAGCTCCTCGACGTCGGGGGCGAGTCGTCCCGGCCGGCGCAATTCTACGGGGAGCACCTGCCTGTCTCTGCAGAGGAAGAGGCAGCGCTGGCAGTCCCGGTGGTGGCTGCGCTGGCCGCCGAGTTCGGTGACCGCGCGCTGGTGAGCATCGACACCTCCAAGGGCCCCGTGGCGCGCGAGGCGCTCGCAGCCGGCGCCACGATCGTGAACGACGTCTGGGCCGGCCAGCGGGACCCCGAGACGCTGACCGCCGCCGCCAGGTCGGGAGCCTACCTCGTCCTGATGCACAACAAGGAGCTGGCGGAGTACCCCGGTGGCGTGTTCGAGGAGGTGGTGTCGTCGCTTCGCACCGCCATCGAGGACGCCCTGACCGCCGGCGTCCCGCGAGGACGGCTGATCGTCGACCCGGGGATCGGCTTCGGCAAGACACCGGCGCACTCGATCGAGATCCTCCATCGGCTGGCGGAGCTCAAGGCGGCGCTGGGTGGGCTGCCGTTGCTTGTCGGCACGAGTCGCAAGCGAGTCATCGGCGAGCTCCTCGGTGGCGCGCCGCCGGATCAGCGTGTCGAGGGGACGGCCGCCAGCGTGGCCCTGGCGATCGCCGCGGGCGCTGACATCGTGCGGGTCCATGACGTGGCAGCGATCATGAAGACGGTGCGCGTATCAGATGGGATCGTGAGGTGGCAACCATGAGCGACCGGATCAGCCTGCGCGGGATGCAGTTCATGGGCCGACACGGGGTCACAGCCGAGGAGCGCGCCGAACCCCAGCCGTTCGAGGTCGACCTGCTGGTTCGCCTGGACCTCTCCACGCCGGCCCGGACCGATGACCTGGCCGACACGGTCGACTACGCCGCCCTCTTCACCCTGGCGCGCGAGGTGGTCGAGGAGCGCTCGTTCCACCTGCTTGAGGGTCTGGCCGGCGCGATCGCCGACGGCGTGCTGGCCGCCCACCCTGTCCATGACGTCGAGGTTCGCGTCCGCAAGCCAAGGGCCCCGTTGCCCAGGGCCCTTGACGCGGCCGAGGTGCGGATCCGCCGTCGCCGCGGCGGCTAGGGCGTCGTCGGGAGGGTCGCCAGCGTCACGCTGATCTCCATCGTCTTTCCGCCGCGGACCACGCTGAGGGTGAGGACGTCGCCGGGAACGTGCGGCAGGATACGAGTTGACAGGTCATGGTTCTCGTCGACCACGTCACCGTCGACCGCCACCACGATGTCACCTTGCTGGAGGCCCGCCTTGTCCGCCGGGCTTCCCGCGAAGACCGCTGGGGCTCCGCTGGCCGGCTTGTCGATCAGCACGCCGTGGTCGACCGACAGCCCCAGGTCCTTGGCGACCTGCGCGTTCACGGGCTTGTAGTAGACGCCGATCCACGGACGGGCGATCGGCTTGCCGGCGAGCGCCAGCTGGACGATCGGTCGCGCCACGCTGATCGGGATGGCGAAGCCGATCCCCTGGGCGTCCTGGTTGACCGCGGTGTTGATGCCGATCACCTGCCCGGCGCTGTTGATCAGCGGCCCGCCCGAGTTGCCGGGGTTGATGGCGGCATCGGTCTGGATCAGGTTGTTCAGCTGCTCCGACGAGGTGCCGTTGGAGTCACCTGCCTGGATCTGCCGGCCCAGCCCGGAGACGACCCCGGTGGTGACCGTGTTCTCGAAGTTGCCGAGCGGGTTGCCGATGGCGATCGCCAGCTGGCCCAGCTGGAGCTCCTCGCTCGAGCCGAGGGTGGCGGCCGGAAGCCCGGTCGCGTCGATCTTGACGATTGCCAGGTCCGTAAGGGTATCGATGCCGTACACCCGGCCGGTGAACACGCGACTGTCATTCAGCTGGACGCTGATCTGATCGGCGCCCTGGACGACGTGCTTGTTGGTCAGGATCCATCCGTTCGAGTCGAAGATGAAGCCGGATCCAGTCCCGTTCGCCCCGCCCAGGACTCCGCCGCTGCTCCGCGACTCGATCACGACCACCGAGGGCATGACGCGTGCCACCGCCGTGATCACGGCGCTTGACTCGTCGATGTGGACCTGGCTCACCGAGCTGCCGGTCGGCTCAGTCGTCACGCCAGTGGAGCCGGGCCGCAGCAGGTTCGCCACCGCAGCCGCCGAGAGCGATCCGGAGATGATCGCGGTCACCAGTGCGATCGTCATGACCGGGACGACGCCGAGGGTGCGCCGCTCCCGGGGTTCGGTGTGATGCGCTGAAGTCGCCGACCACGCCGGCGCGTCCCAGGTTGGTCGTGTCGGCTGGCTCGGCGGAGGCCCGTAGCGCAGGACCTCGGGTTCAGAGGGCTGGGCGTCGGGCTCGTCGTGTTCGGTCATCGCTGGTTCGTGCTCACTGCTTTCTGAACGGGGGCGTCAGCGCCGATCGTGCGCTGGACGGGTTGCGAGCGTGCGCAGCGAGGGGTGAAGTTTCATTGACCTTGCGGCACCGGCGCAACGCGCGGCAACCGCACCGTGAAGGCCGATCCCTCGCCGATCGCACTCGCGACCTCGATCTGCCCGCCGTGCATCTCGACGATCGACCGGGCGATGGCCAGCCCCAGCCCGCTGCCCGATGCGCGCGCATCGCCCACGTTCGTGCCGCGGAAGAAACGCTCGAAGACGTGGGGCAGCTCCGTGGCCAGGATCCCCGGCCCGGAGTCGCGCACCTCGAGCACGGCACCCTCCGGGTGATCGGAGAGGGCGACGCCCACCTGCCCCCCTCGTGGGGTGAACTTCAGGCCGTTGCCGATGAGGTTGCTCAGCAGCTGCACGATCCGCTCACGGTCGAACGGCAGCATCACCGGTGCCGGCGGGACCTCGCTCGTGAGCGATACGCCGCGCTGCTCCGCCAGCTCGGCGTGAGCCTCGACCACTGAGCGGATCGGGTCGCGCAGGTCGCCCGGACGCACGTCGAGCGGAAAGATCCCCGCGTCGATGCGCGACAGGTCGAGCAGGTTGGTGCTCATCCAGTCGAGCCTGCTGATCTGCTCGCTCGATCGGTCGAGGAACTCGCGGCGCGTGGCCTCGTCCACTCCATCTCGCTGGAGCTCGGTGAATGCCCGCAGCGCGGCGATCGGCGTGCGCAGCTCATGCGACACGTCTGCAACGAATTCGCGGAGCCGATCGCGGTCGGCCTCCAGCATCCGGAGCGACTCCGAGAGGCGGTCCGCCATGACATTGAACTGACGGGCCAGGTCGTCGATCTCGACGATCTCCGAGCGCGGAGCTCGTTCGTCGAGTTGTCCCTGCGCAAGGCGGCTCGCCGCCCGGCGAAGTCGCGCGAGGGGCGCTGTGAAGCGGCGCGCCGCGGCAATCCCGACCAGCAGCGAGGCAATGAGCGCGAGGAGGCCGGTGAACAACAGGGTGCTGCGCACCCGATCGAGTGTCGCCACGCGCGAGGTGTATGGCGCGGTGACCGAGATGAGCAGCTCGAGCCTCGACCCGTCGGGGAGTTGGATCCTCGTGCTGAATTGCTGCGCCGGAACGTCCGCATCCGGGCGAAGCCCTTCAGAGCGAAGCGTGGCCGCCGTCTCCGCATCCGGGGAGGCCTGCGCCGCGGTGGTCCGGTTGGCGTCGGCGTTGTAGATCGTGACGGTCCCCTGGGCCAGCTCCTTCGCCGCCCTTTCGGCCACGGCCGTCAGGAACTGCGTCTCGCGCAGCTCCCGAACCAGCAGCAACTCGGGTCTGTCGGCTCCCACTGAGAGTGCCTGCTCCTGGAGATACACCGCGGTGGCCAGCGCCGCCGTGCGAGCGCGGCTTGTGGCCTGTTCCTTGAAATAGCCGGGAAGGACCTGGTTGAGGGCAAGACCAGAGACGAGGAGAGCCACCAGCGCCACGCTGGCGAGCGCGAGCACAAGCCGCGCGTTGAGCTGCTTGAACCATGCCAGTTGGCCGCCGACGCGCCCGACCCTCGGTTCGGGCGGCAGATCACTCTTCGCCGAATGCATACCCGACGCCCCTCACCGTCTTGATGAAGCGGGGCTGGGCGGGGTCCGGCTCGATCTTGTCGCGAATGTGGCTGATGTGGACGTTGATCGTCCGCTCGTCGGCCTCCAGGGCCTCGTAGTCGCGCACCAGCTCGAGCAGCTGAGTTCGGGTGTAGACGCGCCCGGGCTTGGCGGCCATGTGGCGGAGCAGGTCGAATTCGGTGGTGGTCAGGCTGATCCGCTCGCTGCCGCGGGTCACCCGCCTTCGCTCGAGGTCGATCACCAGGTCGCCGCGGCGCAGGGTGCGGCCGGTCTGCGTGTCCGCCAGCTCGCCGTAGGCGCGACGCAGCAGCGCCTTGATGCGGCTCACCAACTCCCGAACGCTGAACGGCTTGACCAGGTAGTCATCGGCTCCGATCTCGAGCCCCACCACCTTGTCGACCTCGTCGGCGCGGGCGGTAAGGAAGAGGACGGGAGCGCGAGTCTCGCGACGGAGCTGGCGGCAGACCTCGAAGCCGTCGATCCCCGGCAGCCGCACGTCGAGCAGGATCAGGTCGGGCGCAATGTCAGCGAACTGCTTCAACGCCTCCTCGCCGGTCCCGACGATGGCGGTGCTGTAGCCCTCCTGCTCGAGGGCAACCTGGACGCCCCGCGCGACCGCGGGCTCATCCTCGACGATCATGATCGTGCCTGCCATTCGGTCTGGGATTCTAGACCGATCCCCAGCCGGCCTCCTTGCCGCTCGATCGGCGCGCTGGTACGATGCCGCCCCGCACAGCAGTGTCGTCACCTTCCTCCTGCCGTGGCCCGGCCGAGCTATTCGAGGATCACCCGTACCGATGGACCTGGAGATCGCCGTCAATGCCCGCGAGGTGTACGGCAAGCAGAACAAACGCCTGCGGACCACCGGCGTGGTGCCCGGCGTCCTGTTCGGCAAGAAGATCGGCTCAATCCCCGTGCAGGTGAATGCCAAGGCGCTGGAGGTGCTCTACCACCAGGCGGGGCGAACCGGTGTTGTCAAGGTCTCGGTCGACGGCGGTCAGCCCACGAGCGCAATCATCAAGTCCGTGCAGCGCAACCCACTGACGCGCCGCCCCTTGCACGTCGACCTGTTCGCGGTCGACCTGACGCAGGAGATGCTTGCTGACATCCCGCTCACCTTCACCGGCACCTCGCCGGCGGTCGAGCTTGAGGGGGCGATCCTGTTCACCTCGCTCGACCACCTCAAGGTCCGCGGACTCCCCGGCGACCTGCCCCACGAGATCGAGGTTGATCTGTCTCCGCTGGTCGACCTCGAATCGACGATCCACGTCCGCGACCTGGCAGTCGACGGCAAGGTGACGGTCCTCAACGACCCCGACGACCTGGTCGCCAAGGTCACGCCGCCACGCGAGGAGGAAGTGATCGAGCCCGTCGTCGT
>DATCQR010000051.1:0-5304 GCA_036569405.1 Candidatus Limnocylindria bacterium | reverse complement strand
CTGCCCCTCTGGCGGCTCGCCGATGGTCGACTGATGCGGACGGTCAAAACGCGCGACTTCCGATCAGCCCTCGAGCTAGTTACGCGCATCGCCGACCCGGCCGACGAGCAGAACCACCATCCTGACGTCGCGATCCACTGGAACGTGGTGATGCTGACGCTCTGGACGCACGGGTCGGGCGGAATCACCGAGCGCGACTTCCGGCTCGCTGACGCGATCGAGCGAACCTTGTCCAGCCCGGCAGGCTAAATCTGTCCTGGAGAAGAACCCGTGGGCCTGGACGTCTACGTTGGTCCGCTGAGGACGTACCATGCCAGCGACTCGAAGAGCGCCGTTCAGCGAATTGCGGACTCAGACCTGGGCAGGTAAGCGTCAGCACGAACCCGCGATCGTGATGGGGCTGGTGATCCTCAGTTCCAGAGCCGACGCAGAATGGGCCGTAGCTCCTCGGCGAACACTTCGGGTATATCCAGGAAAGGTGAATGTTGGCCCGAAAGGGTGCCGACCTCCACTCCGAGGCGGTCCTGAAGCCAGGCCAGAACGTGGGGGGCGAATTCGAGGCCATCGCGGCTCCGGAGCAGCACGACCGGAACGCGCTGCGCCCGCAGCACCGCCTCGTCGGGCTGATACGAGATGAACTGGCCCATCTCCCGTGCGAATAGGGTCTCGCCGTTGCCGAGGATGCGCTCGCGAGTGCCGGAATCGATCGCCTCCCACGCGGCGTCACTCGTGTTCACTCGGACGAAGGCCTCAAGCGCCGCCCGTGGATCCGTCTGCGCCAGCTGGAAGATCGGCTCGAGCAGGTTCGGGCCATCTTGCGGGAGCAGGGCGATCAGCGGTGGCTCGTGCACGACTGCGCCCTTTACCATGGTCGGCCGCCGAGCGAGCAGCTCGAGGGCAATGATCGCCCCGCCGCTGTTCCCGTAAACGACCGCCTTGTTAAATCCGCAGGCGACAATCAGGTCGGCCGCGTCATCGGCCTGCGCGGACATGGTCGCCGCGGCCATTGGATCGCCCGTGGCGCGGCTGCGTGAGTTGCCGCGCCGATCGTACGTGATGACCGTAAACTCGTCCGCCAGCCGCGTGGCGGCGGTCGTGAAAGTCCCCGCGTCGCCTGTGGCACCTGGGATCAGCAGCACTGCGGGTCCGGTGCCGCGGACTTCATGGTAGAGGCCTGTCGTTGTCGCCGTGGTCGCCATGGTGGTCGCCTCCCGTTCATACCGCGGCGCACCTGCCGCACCGGAGGTGACCCTACGAGGCGCGGCCCCCTGCCCGCATCGGGCGATCGCCCCATTTGTTCAGATGAGCCCGGTTTCCATCGCGAAGAGGGCGGCGGCAGCGCGAGATGTCACGCCGGCCTTGTTGTAAATGTGCTCGACGTGGTGACCCACCGTCTTGGGCGACAGCCGCAGGCGAGTGCCGATCTCGGCGTTGCTGATACCGTGCACCAGCAGCCGGAGCACCTCGATCTCACGCTCGCTGAGTCCGGCCGGTCGCGGCGGCCGCAGGTGCACGCGGCCGCCACCCGACGCCTCAATGACCGCGGCCACCGCCTCAGCGTCGAGTCTTCCCGCGTCGACCTCAGCCCGCAGCTCGCGGATGCGCCCGTCGTCTGGCAGCGCCACTCGGTGCGGGCGGTCAGAGGCCATCGCGTCGAGGCAGTCGGCAGCCCGAACGAGGCGGGCCGGCCGGCCGAGCTGCGTGGCTCCGACCCCGCGGTGGTAACCGGAGCCATCGAGGTTCTCGTGGTGGCTGCCCGCGATGACCGCGAGGGACGCCAGTGCCGGCGAGCGGGCGAGGATCCGCTCGGTGTAGTAGGGGTGGAGGCGTACGCGCTCCCTCTCGCTCTCGGTGAGCGGCCCCCTCTTATCCCAAATCCCATTCGCGACGCCCACCCGGCCGAGGTCGTGGAGGAGTGCGGCGCGACGAACCTCATCGACCTCCGCCGGTGCGCACGCGAGAACGTCCGCGGCCCCGCTCGCGACTTCGGCCACCCGTGTGGAGTGCCCGAGCAGGTAAGGCGACTTGAGGTCGGTGAAGTCGGCAAGGGCAAGTGCGACCCGATCGATGGCGGCCCCGGGGACGGTCAAGGCCGGCGCGGGCTCAGCTTCCAACCCCCCTACCCAGGCGTCGGCATCACCTGCACCCGCAGGCGGGCCTGCCTCCACCATGGCGTCAACGACGGCCGGGTCGTACGCGTGGCCCCGCCTGGAACGCAGGGTTTGCAGGACGGGACGGCCGGCTTCCATGAGCACAATCGCGTCATGAGCAACGGACACGACGCGCTGCGCCATGCAGAGAGCATCGCCGGCGAGGCCCTCGGGCCTGCCCCTCCCGTCCCACCGTTCCTGTTCTTGGAGCAGACCCCTCCGGACCCCCTGGCTGAGGCCAAGACGTTCGGCCAACCGGCCGCCCGCCTCACAGTGGGCGGCAACGACCTGGCGCGGCCGCTGCTCGCTATGGATCAGCATGCCCACAACCAGACGCGCGCGTTCGAAGGGCGGCCGGCCCTCGCCCGTATGGCGGACGATCGCTTCGACTATCTCGCCAGGTGGCGAGGCCGGCCACGCCATCGCCCGCCGGCGGTAGCCGATGTCATCGCCGCCAGAGAAGGCTGCGAATTCGAGGGAGTCCGAGGTGCAGCCGATGTGCTCGACCAGCGCCAGATAGTAGATATCCGAAAGATCGGCTGGCCCAAGGCCAAGCCGGCGGCCGAGCGCAACACCGAGTGCCGCGATGCGGAGCGCCAGCTCCATCGGCTGGCCCATTCCGAGGTCTGTGGCCAGCGACAGCGCCGCGATCAGTTCGGCCAGTCGGAGCCGTCCGGCGGTCATCGTCCCCGACTTGGCTACCGTTTGGCCCACCCCCGCATTTTCCGTTGAACGGGGCATCTGCGCCGCGAGACCTCCAAACGCCATGGCAAGGCGCCGGGCCGACGCGAGGTGCGTTCACGGCTTGAGACCGATCGTCATCGTGCCGTCCTCGCCGGCCCAGGTCGGCTCAGGCACCGCGAAGCAGAAGTCCGGCGATTCCTGCCACAACGACGACGAGCGGCTCCGCGAGGCGTTCGATGTACCGCAGTTGTTGGCGCCGGATCGCGAGCAGTGCCGCGAGCGCCAAGAGCCCGATCGCGAGGGTAGCGCCGTCACGGATCGCGCCCCGACCGAGAATGACCGATGCAGCGAGGATCGCCCCCGCCGCCGCGGCACTCACCCCGGCCACGAAGGCGCGCACCGGGACCGCGTCCTTGTGGCGGAGGATCCAGCGGCCGGGCACGATCACGAAGAGGTACGCCGGCAGGAAGACCCCGAAGGCGCCGACGAGTGCTCCGGGCAACCCAGCGACGATGAAGCCGATGAATGCGGCCGTGATAACAACCGGCCCCGGGGTGATCAGCCCGACCGCGACCGCATCGAGGAACTGTCGCTCGGTCAGCCAGGCGTGCTCGACGACCACACCCTGATGGAGAAACGGGACGATCGCGAGACCCGAGCCGAAGACGAACGCGCCGGCCTTGATGAAAAAGAGCGCGAGTCCGCCAAGCAGCCCCGGGTCGATCGCACCGGCCGGGAGCAGCGGGCCCAAGATCGCAGCACCGGCCATTCGACCGCCGACGGCGCGCGCGAGCGCCCGCGGCCCAACTCGAACGAGGACGACCAGAAAGCCGGCGGCGAGAAACGCGAGCGCAACCTCGCTCTGGGTGAAGAAGGTGAGGAGACCAACCCCGACGGCGACCACGAAGAGGAGCGGATCGCGCCCGATCGTCAGGGGGAGCAACCGGTAGGCGGCGAGGGCGATGATCGCGATCGCGGCCGGGGCAATGCCATAGAAGAGCGAGCCGACCCAATGCGCCCCCCCGAGGCCGACGTACAGCCAGCCGATGCCTACGACCAGGAGGAAGGGCGGCCCCACGAAGGCGAACGTGGCCAGGGTCGCCCCGCGGACGCCGGTCCGAATGAAGGCAAGCCACATCGCGAGCTGCGCCGCGAGGGGACCCGGCGCCATCTGGGCGATCGCGAGGCCGTCGCGGTACTCCTGCGGGCTGATCCAGCCGCGCTCGTCGACGAGGTCGCGCTGCATGTACCCGGCGAGTGCGACAGGCCCACCGAAGCCGAGGGCACCCAGACGCAGGAAGTAGCGGCAGAGCGCGCCGATCGTCGCCTCGTCGGCGTGCGGCGCCACGTCAGAGCCCGGGCGGGAAGGCATTCGAGGCCGGGCTAGCACTTGGCAGCCTGGCACCGAGCGCCGACGGTGACCGCGATCTCCCGATCGGCGGCTAGGACAAACGAGTGCGCCTCGCCTTTGACGGCTGGCGCTTCACGAATCGGCGACCTTGATGTCAACAATGCACGTTCCATTGGGAGTGTGGATCGACGCGAGGAAGCCTCTGCCGGATTATCGAGGGCCGATCGGGGCCTTGATCTCGTTTCGGGCTCAGCGCGGCGGCCGCAGGCCAAGGATCCGGGTGATGACGCCCAGGGCGATCATCCAGCCGATCGCCAGCCAGAAGAGATCGCCCCGGTACCCGCCCGCGAGCGAGAGCGTCATGCCGGCGACGACCAGGACCAGGTAGAAGCCGATCCAGCCTCAATGGATAGGGCGCCGCTCACCGTTCACCGCTCAGCCCCAGAGGAGGCGCCAGAAGCCACCCCGGGCCAGCGCCCGGCCGACGATCTTGTTGCGCGCCCCGCGGGCGATCCGATGCGGGTTGCCCGAGGCGAGGACGGACATGTCGTTCGCCAGTCGTGCGGCTCGGTACATGTTGGAGACCAGGCCCCGTCGTCTCACGGTCGCGCTCCCACCCTGCTCCCCGCCGGGCCGGCCCAACGTGGACCGAGTTCCTCCGGTCACAGGCGGCGGGGATCCTCGCGACCGACTTCTTCACCGTCGAGACGATCACGCTCAAGACGATGTACGTCCTTCTTCTTCATCGAGCTCGCGACCCGGCGGGTGCACGTCGCCGGCGTCACCGCCAACCCCGACTCGGCGTGGGTCACCCAGCAAGCCAGGAACCTCGCCATCGAGGAGCGGCTGTCGGGAGTTCGGTTCCTCGTTCGCGACCGGGACGCCAAGTTCTCGGGACCATTCGATGCGGTGCTCCGCGGCGAGGGCGTCCGGGTCATCCGATCGCCGCTCCGCGCACCTCGGGCGAATGCATTCGCCGAGCGGTTCCTTCAGGACCGTGCGCCGAGAGTGCCTCGATCACGTCCTGATCTACAGCCGACGGCACCTCGAGCGAGTCCTCCAAGCGTACGTCGCTCACTACGTCGAGGAGCGACCCCATCGGGGACTGAGCCTGGCTGT
>DATCQR010000050.1:0-4692 GCA_036569405.1 Candidatus Limnocylindria bacterium | reverse complement strand
GAGCCGCGCCTCGGGGTCGATGGCGCGCCACAGGTCGAGCAGACTCGTCACGCGACCGCAGTCCGCAGCATCATCCGCCGTCGCGGGAGCCAGAGGGCGATCGCCATGCCGCCGCTGGCGGCCAGCTCGGTCGATCGGCTCATCGGGTCCTCCGCGTGCTAGGTGGCTGCGCCCACGGCAGCGTTTGCCAGGTCTGCGATGAGGTCCTCCGGATCCTCGAGGCCGATGGAGACCCGGATCATCCCCGGGCTCAACCCCGCCTCGGCGAGCTCGGCGTCGCTCAGCTGGCGATGGGAGGAGGATGCGGGATGGCTGCACAGGGTTTCGACGGAGCCCAGGCTGGTGGCGTGAACGGCGACCTGCAGCAGGTCGAGGAACCGTTCGCCGCCGGTTCGTCCTCCCAGCAGTTCGAGCGCCAGCATGCCGCCTGCCATGCCGTCGCGCAGCGTCCGCCGGGACATCGCGTGTTGCGGATGCGATGCCAGGCCTGGATAGTGCACCGCGTCGACCCCGGGCGCCCCTTCCAGCGCCTCGGCCGCAGCGAGGGCATTGGCACTGTGACGGCCCATGCGCAATGCGAGCGTCTTGAGGCCTCGCAGAGCCAGGAACGCCTCGAGCGGCGCCGCGTTACCACCGGCGTTGATCACGATCTCGCGGGCCGCACCGACCACCTCGATGCTGCCCAGGATCGCCCCACCGGTCAGGTCCGAGTGCCCGCCGATGTACTTGGTGGTGGAGTGGACTACGGCATCGGCGCCCAAGGCGAGCGGATTGCACAGGTATGGGGAAGCGAAGGTGTTGTCGACGGCGACTGCCGCACCGACCGCATGGGCCAGCTCGCTGATGACGGCGATGTCGGCCATCGCGGTGGTGGGATTGCTGATCGTCTCGAGCCACACGAGGCGCGTGCGATCTCCCATCGCCGCGGCGACGCTGGTTCGATCCGTGGTGTCAACCGCGGTCACCTCGATGCCAGCTCGCGCAAGGACCGTCTGCGAGAGGCCGACCACCCCGCCGTAGACCGCCCGCGGAATGATCAGCTCATCCCCCGTGCGCAGGAACGACATGACCAACCCGTGGATGGCGGCCATCCCGGAAGCGGTGGCGAGACACGCCTCCGCACCTTCCAGCTCGGCCAGCGCCCCCTCCAGGGCAGCGTGGGTAGGGTTCGAATAGCGGCTGTACGAATGGCCCGGCCTGGCGAACTCCAGCAGCTCGGCCAGCTCCACCGCGCTGCCGACCTCGAACGTGCTGGTCTGGTAGATCGGAACGTTGACCGGAGGCTGGGGGGCAGCGGGAACGCGGCTGGCTGCCTTGATGGCGCGGGTGGCGAAGCCGGGCATGACCGATCCGAGTCTAGCGGTCGGCTATGGGGAGGCGGACGGTTCCGGCGTCGCGCCGATCGTGCCGCCACTCAGCAGCTGTTCGCCGATAGCGTGGATCGCTTCCAGGTCCGGGACCAGGATGTAGCCGGCGCTCGAGAAGGGGTCAGCGCGCATGTAGTCCGGCGGCTGGAGCACGACCCGCTGAAGGTGCGACACGTCTGCTCCCTGGACGGCCTGGGCGAGCTCCGCCAGCCGTCCCGACGGCACGTCCGTGGCGATCGTGTTCTTGACCGCGTCGAGCAATCCCGGGAGCGCCAGCAACATGTTCCCGGCGGTCAGCTTGTCGCGAATCGCGGTGAGCAGCTGCTGCTGGCGATCGGCCCTTGTGAAGTCGCTGTCGCCGACGCCTTTCCTTGAGCGCACGAAGGCGAGGGCAGTACGCCCATCCATGTGGTACGCGCCGGGCTGGATGTAGAAGCCGATCCGGTGACCGTACTCGTCCACGTAGGTGGGGTCGCTGACCGCGCGTGTGACGGTCATGTCCACCCCGCCAATTGAGTCGACGGCCTGCTGGAAGCCGAGGAGATTGATGGCCGCGAAATAGTGGATCGGCAGTCCGAGCAGCTTGCCGATGGTCGCCTTGAGCGTGCCCACGCCACCGAGAGGGAAGTCAGCGGCATGATCTGCCGCGAATGTCATGAGCGAGTTCAGCTTCTGGTTGTAGGGGGTGCCGTCCGGCAGGGGGACCCCATACAGGTCTCGCGGCACGGAGATCATCGCGGACCTCGATCCGTTTGGGTCGAGGCTGACAACCAGCATCGTGTCGGTCAGCTGGGTGGTTCGCCCGGGAGCGCTGTCGATCCCCACCAGCAGGACGTTGACGCGCTCGCCCGCGCCGACGTCCGGCTGCCCGGATGGCTCCCCCAGCCGCCCGAAGGCGGGGAGCGTATTGTTCAGCGACGGGCCATGCGTGCCACCCAGGGCAACGCTGCCAAGGGTATCGATGGCCTTGACCGCGTAAAACGCGGGCACGGCATGCATCGCCAGCGTGACCGTCACCAGCAGGGCCGTTGCCCAGGTCGCTCGACTGCGCATGCTGGGACGAGCCCAATGACCATGGGCCTGCAGGACCGCGATCAGCCGCCAGCCCAGGAGCAGCAGGTCCATCACGATCAGGCCGATCAGGAACCGCACGTCAAAGAGGCGGGCGAGGACCTGGGAGGAGGCTGTGGCGAGCACCAGTCCGACAAGCCCTACCAGGAGCGCCACGGGCGCGGCGAGAAGCAATGCCAGTCCCGCCTCCCCGTTGTACGCCTGCCCGAGGCCCGGGAAGAGGAACGAGAGGAACGCGGCGAGCGAAGCCCGCGGCCCTGAGGGCGGCGGGCCGTAGCGCTGTTCAGGAGCGTCGTCCACATGACAATGGTGCCACGGCTGAGGTCGGGGCGACCGGTTAGGATTTGGAGATGCAGTTCCTGCGTGGTTTGAGCCGCCGGCAGCAGGTGGCTGGAGCAGCGGCAGCGGTGGTCGTCCTGGGTGTGGCCATCTGGCTTGGCCTGGGACTGGGGTCGAGACCCGAACCGCAGCCGTCGCCCTCGGAGAGTCCCTCCCCGACGGCCTCTCCGTCGCCGAGCCTCGTCCCCACCCCGTCTGCCACCCCCGAGCTGGCCACCTGCCCCTTGAGCGGACTGCCACTCGAGGACCCGTCCATCGCTGAGCGAGTCGCGATCGCGGTGCAGGTTGAGAACCATCCCCTCGCGAGGCCGGCGCGAAACCTGTCGAACGCGGACATGGTGGTGGAGGCACCGGTGGAAGGCGACGTCACCCGGTTCAGCGCGATCTTCCTGTGCCGTCCGACGGACGGCCTGACCGGACCGATTCGCAGCGCCCGCTACTACGAGGTCGACCTGTGGCAGGACCTCGGCGTCCTGCCCGTTGGATATGGCGCCAGCTTTGGCGCGCGCTCAAAGTTCACGGCGGCCGGCATGCCGTACGTGAATGGCATCACCGGCCAGTGGCCCTGGTTCCAGCGGGCAGGCGGCAATGCCGCCCCGCACAACCTGTACGGCGACCTGGACAGCCTGAGGGCTGCTATCGGACAGGGAGGGGCGATCGATCGCCTCGCCCGCCTCGTCCACACGTTGCGCCCGCCGTTCACCTTCGAGGTCGGTGTTGCGCTCCCCGCCGGGCGCCCCGTAAGCGCCTTCGAGATCCGAACCAACAGCTACTGGCGGTTCGGCTGGACGTTCAACGCGGCGGAGGGAGGATGGACCCGCCAGGACGCAGGCAAGACGGTCGTCGACGGGGTGAACAACAGGCCGCTGTCCGCCACGAGCGTGGTCGTCCAGCGCGTGGAGGAGGAGGTCGTGTTCGGCGACCCCGACCCGGGCGGCAACTCGAGGCGCCTCCAGCACCTCGTGGGGAAGGGCGACGGGACCCTCTACTCGCAGGGAAAGGCCATCGCGCTCCATTGGTCCCGCCCAACCGCGGCCGATGGGACGGAATGGACCTATGCCGACAGCGGTGAGCCGGTTGTTCTTCCCCCTGGCCAGGTCTGGTGGGAGATCATTCCGATTCGCGCGACCCTGACCGAATCCTAGGAGGGTCCCCGCTCCCGATCGGCACGTGACGAGGTCGGACTGGAGAGGAACGCATCCATCGCTCGTCGGATCTGGTGGTCCGGATCCATGTTGCGGCGCGCCGCGGCGATGTTCCGTCGAACATCAGCGGGGTCGGGCTCGTCCTCGCCATGCGCATCGTGCTGCGAACCATTGGTTTTCGCCGGCTCGACGCTGAATGCTGTCGCACCTGAGCGCGGCGGAGGATCGGCGGCGACAGCGGCCGGAGCGGCAGGGCGGGCTTCGAGCGGGGAGGCATCGGCCGGCGCAGGGTCGCTGACCGGGTCGGGAGATCCCAGCAATCTCTGAGGGGCCCGGCGCGGGCGTGGATTACCGCTGATCTGGTTCTTGCCGAGCGCCTTGGCCTGGTACATGGCCCGGTCGGCGGCGACCATCAGCTCCTCGGGCGACGACCCGTCCTCGGGATGCGAGACGAGGCCGATGCTCACGCTGGTCGCCGCGAGGTCGGTCGCCAGGGACTCGCCGATCTCCTCGACCCCCTCCCGGATCTTCTCGGCGACCACATAGGCGCCGATGAATTCGGTCTCAGGCAGCAGGATCAGGAACTCGTCACCGCCGTAGCGGTAGGCGGAATCAACGGTGCGGATCGATCCATTGATGACGCGCCCGACCGCGCGCAGCACGTCGTCGCCGCGCAGATGACCCAGCGAGTCGTTGATCGCCTTCAGCCCGTCGAGGTCGATCATCAGCACGCAGAAGCCGCGGCCACTGCGGCGGGTGCGCTGCACCTC
>DATCQR010000049.1:0-2065 GCA_036569405.1 Candidatus Limnocylindria bacterium | reverse complement strand
TCGCCGCGCCTTCCGCAACTACGCCAAGTACCTCGTCGACGTGATGCGGCTGAGCACGCTGACAGCCGACGAGGTCGCAAAGCTGGTCGCGATCGACAACCTCGAGATCCTGGACGAGGCTCGCGCGGGCCAGCGCGGCGTGCTGCTATGCACCGTCCACGTCGGTGGGATGGACCTCATCGCGCCGGCGCTGCACCGGTTCGGGCACGAGATGCACGTCGTCGCCGACGACACGACCTACGGGCGCCTGTACGAGCACCTGCGCGCGATTCGCGCCCGCCACGGCCTGACCCTGATCGGATGGCGCAGCCTGCGCGGGCTCTTCAAGGCCCTCAAGGCGGGATCGAACCTGGTCCTCTTCTGCGACGGCGGGTATCGAGACGGCGACGTGCCGGTCGACTTCCTGGGCGAGCCGACCACCTTCCCGGCCGGTCCTGCCGCCCTTTCGGCTCGCTCGGGGGCGCCGATGCTGCCGGTCGCCTGCAGCCGGCTGCGGAACGACCGATTCAGGACCCGTGGTCTTCCGCTCATCACCGCCGCCAACGACTCACCGGCCGAGACCTATCGCGCCACCCAGGCACTCGCCGACGCGCTGGGCAGCGTGATCGCAGAGGACCCCGGCCAGTGGTACATGTTCCGCCCTGTCTGGCCACAGACCGATGCCGATCGCGCGCGGGCGCGCGCTGCCCTCGATGCGGCGCGCCGTGGCGAGGACTGGACGAAGCCGTCGCCCTGATGGGAGGCGTGCTGCTGGAGGTCGGCCTGCGCGCCGCCGATCTTGTTGCAAGCCTCCTGCCGCGAGGCGCTGCATACGCGCTGGCCGACCTCATCGGCTGGAGCTGGTACCGGCTCGCCGCGAGGCGCCGCACGCTGGTCGCCGCCAACCTGGCCCGCGTCTGCGCGGCGGCCGGCCGGCCGACCAACGGTCGGGCCTTCCGGCGCCTGGTGCGCCAGGCGTTCGTCGAGCACGCCCGCTACTACCTCGAGCTGCTGCGCATCCCGCACGTCTCGATCGAGCAGGTGGGAGCGATGGTCAGCGTCGAGGAGTGGGATCGCTGGAAGGCCCTCCTCGGGAAGGGAGCGGTGGTTGCGACCATGCACCTCGGGAACCCCGAGCCATACGGCTCGCTGATCGCCGCCAGCGGCCTGCATGCGGTCGTGCCGGTGGAGGAGATCCGACCAAAGGCGCTCTACGAGTTCCTCTTCGCGCGGCGCGCGAGCGGGCGCGGGGTCACGATGATGCCGCTATCGAAGGCTCGACGCGCGTTGATGGAGGAGTTGCGCAGGGGCGGCATCGCGGGGGTGGTCGCGGATCGTAATATCGCGGGCAGGGGGCACCCGACCACCTTCTTCGGTGCACGGGCCAGCCTGCCCACCGGTCCCGCTAGCCTGGCCCTCATGTCGGGCCGTCCGCTGATGGCTGCGGCCTGCTGGCGCATTGCGCCGGAGCGGTTCAACGCCCGCGCGTGGCTCATCGAAGCTGAGCGCACCGGCGACCGCCGCGTAGACGTCGCCGCCCTGACCGAGGCGATGGCTCGGCGCATGGAGGAGGCCATCGCCGTCTCGCCCGAGCAGTGGTTCGCGGCCTTCCAGCCGATCTGGGACGAGGAAGGTTCCGGCGGTGGCTGACGCAGGGCCGAGGGGCGGCGGCGAGCGGGGCCGCGCGGACATGCACCTGCACACCCTCTACTCGGACGGCGTGATGGAGGTGCAGGCGCTGCTCGACCACGTCGAGCGGTCCACCGAGCTCGACCTGATCGCCATCACCGATCACGAGCGGATCGACGGCGCGCTCCGCGCCCAGGAGCTGCATGCGGCGGGCGACTATCACTTCGGCCTGGTGGTGGGCGAGGAGATCACGACCCGGCGCGGCCACCTGCTGGCGCTCTTCCTGACCGAGCGGATCCCTGCCCTTCGTCCCCTGGAGGAGACGATCGAGCGGATCCACGCCCAGGGCGGGATCGCCATCGCCCCGCACCCGATGGCGCCGCTCACGCCCAGCCTCGGGCGCCGCAGCCTGATGCGCCTGCACCAGGACCCGGACCTCGCCCATCGGCTGGACGGC
>DATCQR010000048.1:0-8425 GCA_036569405.1 Candidatus Limnocylindria bacterium | reverse complement strand
GCGCTCGTCGTGATCGAGGCGATGAAGATGGAGCACGCCGTCGTCACGCCACTCACCGGGACGGTGACGCACGTCGCGGTCAAGGTTGGCCAGCAGGTGCAGCGCGGGGACCTGCTGGCGGAGGTATCGGCCTAAGATGGCCGACCGATGACCCGGCCCGAGGTGCGCATCTACGAGGTTGGCCCGCGCGACGGGCTGCAGGCCGAGGCGACCGTCGTGTCGACCGATGCGAAGCTGGCCTTCGTCGCCATGCTCGCGGATGCCGGCCTGCGCGAGATCGAGACCACCTCGCTCGTCTCGCCGAAGGCGATTCCGCAGATGGCGGATGCGGACGAGCTCCTGACACGGCTGGAGCGGCACCCGGGCGTTCGGTACCCGGTCCTCGTCCCGAACGCTCGCGGCCTGGAGCGGGCCATCAGTGCGGAGGTGGACGCCATCTGCCTCATGACCGCAGCCACGGACTCCTATGTTCAGCACAACATCGGGATGAGCGTCGACGAGTCGCTGGCCGCGTTCGGGCCGATCGCCGCCGAGGCGCGCCGTCGCGGCTGGTGGATCCGCGCCTATGTCAGCACCGCGTTCGGCTGCCCGTACGAGGGCGAGGTGGACGAGCGAGCGGTCGTCAGCGTCGCGGAACGGCTGTTGCGCCTGGGGGTCGACGAGCTGTCGATCTCCGATACGCTCGGCGTGGCGGCTCCCGTTGACGTGGCGCGGGTGCTGGCGGCCCTGGGCGCGGGGGGGATCGGCCCGGAGGTGGTCGCCATGCACCTCCATGACACCCGTGGCACGGCCCTCGCCAACGTCATGGCGGCCATCGAACTGGGAGTGCGATGCTTCGATTCATCGGCCGGCGGGACCGGCGGATCGCCGTACGCGCCTGGCTCCGCGGGCAACCTGGCGACCGAGGACCTGGTGTACCTGCTCGACCGGGAAGGCGTGCGGACCGGCGTCAACCTCGACGGCATCCTGGCCGCCGCACGGTTCATCGCCGGCGAGCTCGGCACGGAGGTCGGCAGCAAGGTGGGTCGTGCCGGTGCCTGGCCGCAATAGCGGGGTACGATGACGTCAATGCAGGCGAGCCCGACCGACGCCGAGCCCCGCCCGGTCATCCTGGACGTCGACACCGGGATCGACGACATGATCGCATTGCTCATCGCGGCCACCGCACCCGAGCTCAACCTGCGCGGCGTGACCTGCGTTGCCGGCAACGTCGAGATCCACCACGTGGCACGCAACACCGGCAAGATCCTGCGCATGGTCGGGAGGGGCGACGTGCCGGTCAGCATCGGCGCCGCGCGGCCCCTGCATCGGCGCCTGCGGACCGCGCCGGATACCCACGGGCCGACCGGCACCGGCTACGTCGAGCTGACCGGCGAGGATCCCGATCTCGGCGCGACCGACTACACGGCGGTCCCCGCGCCGCGCTACCTGGCGGCGCATATCCAGCGCCGTCCGGGCCAGCTGACCGTTGTGGCGCTGGGTCCGCTCACCAACATTGCCTCCGCCGCGCTGAACGGCGTGGACCTGGCGGGCGGGCTCCGGGAGCTGATCTGGATGGGCGGCGCCCTGGAGGAGCGGGGCAACACGACCGAGACCGGCGAGTGGAACGCGTGCGTCGATCCCGAGGCCGCCGAGGCGGTCCTGGCGGCTGGCGCCATCTCTCGCATCTTTCCGCTCGACGCGACCCAGGATGTCATCTTCACCCTGGAGGATCTCGACGGCCTGCCGGGCACGCCGCTGTCGGCGATCGTCCGGGATGCGGTGCGTTTCTACATCAGCTTCCACCGGGAGGCAGAGGGGATCGACGGCTGCTACCTGCATGACCCGGTGACGCTGATCGGCTCATTGCTGCGCCCCGACCTCGTCACCGACTCCGTCGACGAGCGGCTGGCGTGCGACACCGGCAGCAATCCGCACCTGGCCGGCAGCCTGTACCGATCCCGCGACGAGAATCGGCGAGCCGTGAACGTCGCGACGGCCCTGGACGCCGAGGGGATGCATCGGGAACTGCTGGAACGCCTCGCGCACGCGGTCTCGGTGACGACGGCGCAGGTGCAGGCATTGCACGAGGGAGGTTGAGGACATGGATTCCGCTCGCTGGACGCGCATCGCAATCGGGGTGGTGGTCGGGGCACTCGTCGGCCTGGGCCTGTATGCCACGGGGCAGGTGTGGCCGCTCTCCGCGGCGGTCGGCGTCATCGTGGCCGACGTCGTGTACGCGGGCCTGAGCCTGGCGCAGACAGGCGAATGGGGGCCGATGCGAGTGGCCGCAGGCCTCGTCGCGTTCGCGGCGGCCACCTACATCGGGATCATTGGCTTCGGCGACTTCGGCGACGCCAACGCGGTAGATCCCAACACCTTCGCCAACACCAAGGCCGCGAACTCCTGGGCCTTGATCCTGACCGTGGCCATGGTCATCGGCGCCGTTGTCACCTACGGCCTGGAGCTGGCGCAGACCGGGCGCCTGGCGTCGCTATCAAGGCAGTTCGGCACCCGAACCTACCTGCTCATGGCGGTCGGAATCGGGATCAACGTGATCCTCGGCCAGACCGTGGCATCGGCCCTCAAGATCCCGATCTACCTCGATTCGATCGGGACCATCCTGGTCGGGGTGCTGTGCGGGCCCGTCGCCGGGGCGCTCACCGGCGGCCTCGGCAACATCCTGTGGTCGTACGTCATCCCGCCTCCGTTCCAGTACCAGCCGGCTGCGGCGTTCGCCATCGTCGCGGTGGCGATCGGCGTGATCGCCGGC
Organism: Candidatus Limnocylindria bacterium; assembly: GCA_036569405.1. Classification (GTDB taxonomy): domain Bacteria; phylum Chloroflexota; class Limnocylindria; order QHBO01; family QHBO01; genus CF-167. The sequence continues at coordinate 5,673 of DATCQR010000048.1, read as the reverse complement.
TTGCTGGGGCGTGCCGGATTCCTGCGCCCGCGGCCGAATCGCCCGCCCGCGGAGCTCCTCGCCGGTGGTGCAGTGACGGTTGTGCTGGTCGGGGGGCTCACCTGGGCGGCGGCGCTGGCCTACACCAGGATCTTCGAGACCAAGATCGACCTGTTCCCCGACCCCGCCAAGACCGATCTCATCTTCGTGCTCCTTGGCTACCTGGCCGTGGCCCTCGTCGCGCTGGCGGTGGTCGGTCTCTTCGCGCTCCTCCTAGTGCGTCGCGACCTGACGGCGGCCTACGTGGTGGTGGCCGGAGTCTTCACCGGGATCGTGGCGGCCCTGATCAGCGCACCGATCGCTGCCGGCGTCTTCGGAGGGGTCACCGCCTCCGGCACCGACTTCCTGGTGGCTGCCTTTCGCCGGGCCGGCGCCGACGTCTACGCCGCAACAACGGGGCAGGGGCTCATCAGTGACCCGATCGACAAGGTCACGACCTTCTTCACCGTATACCTGATCCTCTCGGCGCTGGCGAACCGCTTCAAGGCGCGCTTCCCGCAGGGGGAGCAGGTGCTCGAGGAGCCTTCGGCCTGACCGATCGCCTCCCCTCGTTCCTGGGGGCGCCCGGACCGACCAGCGTCCATCGCCTCAACCCGCTCACCAAGGCGGCACTGGCGGCGGTGACCACCGTGCTGGCCGTGCTCTCCGGCGGGCTGCTTGGTCCGGCCATCCTGGCGGTGGTGGCGGTCGTGCTGCCCGCGCTCATCGGCCGGATCCTTGGCCGTCTGCTGCGCACGGCGCTGCTGCTGTCCCTGCCGATCGCGATCAGCGTGCTGCTGGTCAACCTGTTCTTCTTCCCCGCCGGGCGCGAGATCCTGTTCCAGGTCGGACCGATCACGGCCACCGCCGAGGGCCTCGGGTTCGCGCTCGAGACACTGGCCCGCATCGGCGCCATCAGCGGTGCCATCACCCTCTTCTACCTGACCACTCCCCCATCGGAGCTGGTGCTCGACCTCGAGCGGCGAGGCGTCTCGCCGCGGATTGCGTTCGTGGCGCTAGCATCGGTGCAGACGGTGCCGGCCCTGGTCGAGCGAGCGGCGACCATCACGGCCGCGCAGCGGGCGCGCGGTCTGGACACCGAGGGATCCGTCTGGCGCCGGCTACGGGGAGTCCTGCCCCTCGCCGGACCGGTCCTGCTCGGCTCGATCACCGAGGTCGAGGAGCGAACCATGGCCCTCGAGGCACGCGGCTTCACCCACCCCGGGCGCCGGACGCTGCTGTGGTGGCCAGCGGACTCAGCGCGGCAAAGGGTGGCCCGCTGGCTGCTCGTCCTGGCGGTCCCGCTGCTGATCGTGGCACGCGCGCTCGGCTGGCTGGGGTGGCTGCGCTGACGCTGGTCCTCGAATCCCTGACCTACCGCTACGCCGGGGCGCTGCGCCCCTCCCTCCACGAGGTGAGCCTCGAGCTGCGCGAGGGCGAGGTGCTCGGCCTGGTCGGCGCCTCGGAGGCCGGAAAGACGACGATCTGCCTGGTCGCGTCCGGGCTCGCGCCACGAACCGTGGGCGGGACGCTCAGCGGCCGCCTCCTGCTCGACGGGGAGGACACGGCGCCGCTGGCGATGCACGACCTGGCGGGGCGGATCGGGATCGCCTTCGCCAGCCCGGCCACGCAGCTTTCCGGGGTGGCCGCCACGGTCTACGAGGAGGTGGCCTTCGGACCGATGAACCTGGGTGTCCCCCGTTCGGAGCTGATCGCCCGAACCGAGGAGGCCCTCAGCGCCCTGCGGATCGAGTCGCTCGCCGATCGCGACCCTGCCCAGCTCTCCGGCGGTCAGCAGCAGCTCGTCGCGATTGCCGGCCTGCTCGCCCTTCGCCCGGCGCACCTGGTCCTCGACGAGCCCACAGCCCAGCTCGACCCGGCCGGGACGGCGATGGTCGCGGCGGCGCTGGCGGGCCTCGCAGCCAACGGGGCGTCGATCCTGGTCGCGGAGCAGAAGACCGATCTGCTGGCGGGGATCTGTTCGCGGGTCGCGGCCATCGACGCCGGGCGGGTGGTGCTCGACGGACCCGCGGTCGAGGTCCTGGCCGATCCGCGCCTGACCGACCTCGGGGTGGCGCCCCCGGCGGCGGTCCGCCTGCGGCGAGCGGCCGCGGAAGCGAACCTGCCGGCAGCGTCCCTCGCGCGCCTCGCCGATGCGATCGCGGAGGTCCCGCCCCGATGACCAATCTCACCCTCGAGGCAGTCACCTACCGCTACCCGCACGGGGGCACGCTGGCCCTCGATGGGATCGAGCTGCACATCGGCACCGGCGAACGCGTGGCTCTCATCGGTCAGAACGGGAGCGGCAAGACGACCCTGGTGCGGCACCTGAACGGGTTGCTGCGACCGACATCGGGTCGCGTCCTGCACGACGGCAGGGACGTGGCCCGGCAGACCGTCGCGCAGCTGGCACGCGCTGTTGGGCTCGCCTTCCAGGATCCCGATCGCCAGATCTTTGCCGGCAGCGTCCGTCGCGAGGTGGAGTTCGGGCCGCGCAACCTGGGCATGAGCGGCGGCGAATTGCGCACCGCGGTCGACACGGCCCTCGCCGTGGTCGGCCTCGGCGAGGAGGCCGACAGCAACCCGTACGACCTTGGCGCGTCGCGCCGCAAGCTGTTGGCGCTGGCATCGGTCCAGGCCATGGGCACCCCGGTGCTGGTCCTCGACGAGCCGACCACCGGACAGGACATGCGGGGGGTGGAGATCGTAAAGCGGGTCATCGCTGCAGCTCACGCCGCGGGCAGGACGGTCATCGCCATCAGCCACGACATGGAATTCGTGGCCGCGTCCTTCGACCGGGTGGTCGTGCTCCGAGAGGGCAGGGTGATCCTGGACGGCGGGCCGGCATCGGTCTTTGCCGAGGCCTCGTGGGATGCGCTGCGCTCGACATGCCTGGAGCCGCCACTCCCCGCGGTCATCGGCTCGCACCTGCGTGTTGGCGACACCCCCACCGACGACGCGCTTCTGGCAGCTCTCTAGAAGCCGGGGAGCGGCGGAAGCGGATTCCCCTCGGCGTCGACCCGCTCGTCGGACGGCAGCTCGTCGCGGTGACGACGCCCCGCGGTGGGGCCAGGGATCGGCTCGGCCATGACCGAGTGCGGGACCTCGTCCAGGCGCTGGGCGATCCCGCGCAGCCCGAGGTGGCGCAGCGCGGCACCGAAGCGGTCGACGAACGCAGGATCTCGCAGCAGGCCGAATGCCAGCGAGGGTGTGGCGCGGATCATCAGCTCGACGCCGCGCACCGCTTCGGGCAGATTGACCTGGTTCAGCCCCAGCTGAGCGTCGAGGAGGTCGAGGCCACGATTTGCCTCGCGCCGCGCCCGCGTGGTGAAGTGCGGCGTGCGATTGACCAGCACGCGCGTCCGATACAGGGCAGCGCGGGCCAGGGCGTCGCGACTCGCGGGAGCGGGAAAGGCCATGGACCGAATCTTACGCGGCGCGGACGGATGGCAGGATGTGCTGGCCGGCGCCCTGGCGCGGACGACGCGGCCGATCCCTGCCGACCCGAGGTTCGCGCCACGCGCCGCGGTCAGCGGGTCCAACCTCCCCCGCTACGACCGTGCCGACTTCCCGTCGGCGCGCGCCGCCGCAACCCTGCTGCTCCTGTATCCGGGAATCGATGGCGAGCTGACGCTGCTGCTCACCGTCCGTCATTCCGCATTGCGTGACCACGCCGGCGAGATCTCGCTCCCCGGCGGTGCCGCCGACCCCGTGGACGCCTCGTTGGAGGCGACCGCCATTCGCGAGGCCTGGGAAGAGGTCGGAGTCGAGCCGGCGACGGTGAGGATCGTCGGCGTCCTCGACGACATCTGGATCCCGGTCAGCAACTTCGAGCTGCGACCCTTCGTCGGAAGCACCGCCGCCCGTCCAACCTTTGCTCCCCACACCGATGAGGTGGCCGAGATCGTCGAGCTCCCGCTGCGCCACGTCCTGGCTGACGGCGCAGTCAGCGAGGAGCTGATCGAGGGGCCCGGTTGGCAGCTGCGCGCCGCGGCGTATCGGTACGCCGGCCATCGGATCTGGGGCGCCACCGCGCGCACGCTGGCGATGTTCGCCGCGGTACTGCAAGGGGCGCAGCTCGATGCCTAGCGCCGAGTCTCGACCGTCGTTCGGGCTGCTCGGAGGAGGTCGAGCAGCTTTCCGTGGTGCGGCTGCGGGGCGGCCACGATGCTCAGCCGCGCACCCCGTTTGGCGACGTTCCACCACGCCCCGCCGTGAAGGTCCGAGACCGTTGCCCCAGCCCGCTCGGCAATGAGGCCTGCCGCCGCGATGTCCCACAGCGATAGCCCGCCATTCTGGACGTAGGCGTCGAAGCGGCCCGAGGCGATGTACGCCAAAGCCAGGGCCGCGCTCCCCATCCGACGCCCGATCCGAATCTCGTGCGCCACGCGCCGCTCGCGAGCAATGCCCCCTCGACCGATGATGGCGAGGCTGACCACGAAGTCCCCCAGCTCCGTCTTTTCGCTGGCGCGCACCGGCTCACCGTTGAGCGTCGTGGCACCGCCGGCTGTCGCGGCATAGCAGTCGCCTCGCAGCGGGTCGAGGACCACGCCGACGACCGGGACGCCCTCTTCGACAAGACCGATGGAGACACAGAAGAACGGGATCCCGTTGGCGTAGTTCACGGTGCCGTCGAGCGGGTCGATGACCCAGGTCCGTCGGCTCCATCGGCCCCTGCTTCGTGCGGAGCCGGATTGCTCGGCCTGATCGGCGCGTTCGTGGCGGCCGGACTCCTCGGCGAGGATCGCGTCGCCCGGGAACCGGTCGCGGATGGCCTTGATCACAAGGGCTTCGCTGGCGTAGTCCACGTTGGTGACGACATCCCGCTTGCTCTTCCGATCGACCTTCATTGCCTGCTCGTAGCTGGCCGTCAGCAGCTTGCCAGCCTGGTCTGCCAGGGCAACCGCAAACGCAAGGTCTGTCTCGTGGGAGATGGGCATCTGAATCGATCGTAGCCGAGCTGCGGTAAGTCCACGCTCATCCACCAGTAAGGCAAGCCATGGGACTGTTCAGATGACTTGAACAGTTGGGGACCGAGGTCATGAAACGCAGCCGGGCCACGGGGTCAGGCCATTGGAGACCAATTCCGAAGCGTTCGGCGCCGCGGCTGGACTTCTGGCGACTGCCTGCTGACCTGTATCCGGCAGCTCGGCGCCCGTTGGCGGCGCAAGTGGCCGATCAGATCAGACGACGAATCAGCACCGGTGATCTGCGTCCCGGCCAGCGCATTGAATCCTCGAGGAAGCTGGCAGCGGAGCTGCGGGTCAGCCTGCCGGTCCTGAGGGAAGCTCTGGCGGCGCTGTCGTACCTCGGGATGATCGAAGTGCGACATGGGGTCGGCGTCTTCGTGGCTCGCCGACAGCCTGCCGCGCGCGTGCTGCGAGTCTCGCATCGGCGAGCGCACAGGGCCGAGCTCCACCAGTTGCGAGCGACGATCGCCGCCGAAGTCGCTGCCCGGGCAGCGTCGCACAAACGCTCGGACCGACAGCAGCTTGACCTCCACCTGTTGCTCCAGGAGCGCCATCGGTCTGTCCTGGCGGGTGAGCCGCAAGCCTTCGTCGAGGCCGACCTGGACCTGCACGCCTTCGTCGCCGGAGTCGCTCGCAGTCCGCTGCATGCCGCGCTGGAGCGCATGGCTGGAGTGGGCCTCAGGAC
>DATCQR010000047.1:0-8328 GCA_036569405.1 Candidatus Limnocylindria bacterium | reverse complement strand
GGAGGTGACCGGCGCGACGAACGGGGAGATCCGGCGCCGTGTGCCGCGGCTCCTGAACCTGGTCGGCCTGCACGAGCACGACGACCACCTGCCCGCTCAGCTCTCCGGCGGGGAGCAGCAGCGCACCGCCATCGCCCGGGCACTGGTCCACGACCCGGCGATGCTGATCGCGGACGAGCCGACCGGCAACCTCGATCCCGTCACAAGCTGGGACCTCATCCAGCTCCTGATCCAGATCAACACGATGGGCACCACCGTCCTGATGGCGACGCATAACCAGGAGATCGTCAATGCCATGCGGCGGCGTGTGCTGGCGCTCGAGCATGGCACCCTGGTCCGCGACGAGTCCGGCGCGGCATACGAGCGCGAGTACTAGCCGATGCGCCCCTTCCGCTTCATCGCCTTCGCGGTGGTCCGCGCCTGGCAGGGATTCTGGCGCAACGCGATGATGAGCCTCGCGGCGACCTCCACCGTGGTGCTGATGCTGGTCCTCCTCTCCGGGCTTCTGATCGTGCTGGCCGGCCTTGACAGCGGCCTGCACTACATCGAGAGCAAGGTCGGGGTCACTGCCCGCCTCCAGGACAACCTGAAGCAGCCCCAGCTCGACGGCCTGCTTGCCGACATCCGGGCCCTGCCGGGAGTGAGCAAAGCCGAATACATCAGCCCAGAAATGGCGCTGAATCGGCTGAAGCAGTCCTACCAGGAACAGGGTCAGACGCTCGACTTTGGGGGCGCCCCGATCAGCCTCTACTCCAGCGTCGAGATCTCCCTGACCAACCCGAGCTTCGCCGACTCCATCCAGACCGCACTGGGTGAACGACCGGAGGTGGAGCGCATCACCACCCGCCAGGTCGACTACGCCAAGCTGCTCTCGATCATCGGCTACGTCCGAACGGTTGGGTTCATCGCGCTGGCGCTGGTAGGCCTCACGGTCCTGTTCATGATCGTGAACATGATCCGGATCGCGGTGTACAGCCGCAGCGGCGAGATCGAGATCATGCGACTGGTGGGGGCCAGCGACTCGTTCATCCGCTGGCCATTCATCCTCGAGGGGATCCTGTGCGGAGTCATCGGCGCCGTCGTCACCATCATCCTGGTGGCGGTTGCCTGGGAGCCGATCAAGCCGATCATGGTGCGGGTCTTCCAGATGCCGACCGCCGTCAGCACGGACTTCCTCGCCGTCCTCTCGGCGGTCATCCTGGGCGTGGGCCTGGGAGTGGGAGCCGTGGGCAGCTGGATCAGCGTCCGAACCAACCTGTCCTCGGTGACCTGACGGGGCTGCTGCGGTAAGCGAAACGTAATGGAGGCGTAACCGGGCCCCCGCCGGCCCGGTGCTACACTCCGCCGCCGATGAGCGACCAGATCCCCGCCCCATTCCCTACCACGCCGCCCGAGCGCCCAGGCGCCCAACGCTGGTCCCCGGTCACGTGGGTCGTGTCGCTGGTCCTCGCCAGCATGCTCGGGTCGCTCCTCTTCGCGGGCGGCTATCTCGCCGCGGGTGGGGCAAGCCGCGACGGGACGTGCGCGGCGCCGACGGAGGCCTTCGCGGCCCTATGCGAGGCGTACGGCAAGCTGAAGCAGCAATACGTCGACAAGCTGGACGACACCCAGCTGGCCGAGGGTGCCATCCGGGGGCTCTTCGAATACGGAGTCAAGGATCCGTTCAGCGGCTACATGTCCCCCGACGAGTATCAGCGCGCCAAGGAATCGCTCTCAGGAGAATTCACCGGGATTGGCGCCGAGATGGCAGTCAAAAACACCGAGAACCCCAAAGACCTGACTGCATGCCCGCAGCTGTCGGAGACCTGCACCCTGGTGGTCGTCGCGCCGCTGGCCGACTCCCCGGCCGAGGCCGCGGGCATGCAGTCCGGCGATGTCGTGCTGGCGGTGGATGGCGAGACCGTCAACGGGTCGACGCTGCAGGACGAGGTCGGCAAGGTTCGCGGTGCGCCGGGGACCAAGGTCACCCTGACGCTCCGCCGAGCTGGGCGCACCTTCGACCTGACCATCACCCGGGCAAAGATCGTCCAGCGCGAAGTCACCAGCAGGATGCTCGATGGCAAGATCGGCTACATCGCGCTGCACGGCTTCAGCCAGACGAGCGCGGATGAGTTCAGGACTTCGCTCCAGGCGCTGCTCAACGATGGCGCCGTCTCGATCGTCTTCGACCTGCGGGACAACCCCGGTGGCTACATCGACGCCGCACAGAAGATCGCGTCGGAGTTCATCGGCTCGGGGCTGATCTTCAGCCAGGAGTCGTCCGGCGGAGACAAGAAGCCCTGGGAGGCGACTGGCGACGGGCTGGCCACCGACCCGAAACTTCCGCTGGCCGTCCTCGTCAATGGCGGCAGCGCATCGGCCTCCGAGATCGTGGCCGCGGCCCTCAAGGAGACCGGCCGCGGCGTGATCATCGGTCAGCCGACCTACGGCAAGAACACGGTCCAGGTGTGGACCGACCTGGTCGACCACGGCGGCGTGCGGATCACCATCTCGCGCTGGTTCACTCCAAAGCACAACTCGGTCGCTCCCGACGGCGTGCAGCCCGACATCACGGTCGCGGTTCCCGATGGGACGCCACCCGACCAGGATCCGGTTCTCGACCGCGCCATCACCGAGCTCACGGCGCCTGCGGCCTCGCTCCCCTGGCGGAGCGGCTGCATAGCGGGCATTGCAGAGCGACGGGGCGACTGCTAGCATCCCGCCCAACGAAAGGAGGTGGTGTGCAGTGAGTAGTTCCTGTCACGCCACCACCGAGGCGGTGCGCTAGCACCCCTTCGTGTGGTAGCGACGAGAGAGCCGGCCGATACGGTCGGCTCTTTCATTTCTCGACCTCACGCAGCCTCCGATGCCCGATAAGACCGTTGCCGTCAACCGCCGCGCCCGCCACGAGTACGCCGTCGAGGAGACGCTCGAGGCTGGACTCGCGCTGACCGGAACCGAGATCAAGTCGATCCGTGCCGGCCGTGTCAACCTCGCCGAGGCCTACGCCCGGATCGAACGGGGAGAGGCGTGGCTGATCGGGGCGCACATCGCCCCGTACGAGCAGGGGAACCGGAACAACCACGAGCCGACCCGGACCAGGAAGCTGCTGCTGCATCGGGACCAGATCGCCGAGCTGGTCGGGAGGACCCAGGCCAAGGGCTTCACCCTCGTCCCCCTCAGGCTGTATATCCGGAACGGCATGGCCAAGCTTGAGATCGGGGTTGCGCGCGGCAAGAAGGCGTATGACAAGCGCCGCACCATCGCCGAGCGGGATGCGCGCCGCGAGCTCGAGCGATCGACCAAGGAGCGCGTGCGCATGTAGCGCTGATCGGGCTCGCGGGGGGCCCGTGCTACCATGAATCCTCGATCGGTCCGTGGGGATGTCAGGTTTCGACAGGGCTCAGGGACCGGGAACTGCAGGTCGAGGTCGCCCGCATGGCCTCGTAAAACCGCGGGCAAGCCAGTAACTGGCACTAACAGTTACGCTCTCGCCGCCTAAGTAGCGACGAGCGCTGACACGGCCCTCTCTCGCCGGGCCGTGAAGGCGTCACAAGGCGAGATGCGGCGCCGCCGACTCCGGTAAGTGGCGTCAAAGGGCCGAAAGGCTAACCGGATAGCGAGCGGAGCACCCCGCCGGTCGGGGGCCCGCAGGCGAATCTCGAAATAGGCCGGAAATATCTGTAGTACGTTCCCGGCGACTCGGTTCTGGACGGGGAGTTCGATTCTCCCCCATCTCCACCAACCCACCTTCCGCGGCCCATTTCGCGTGCTACCGTGCCTGCACGCGGCCCGTCACTCCCCTGCACAGGCCGCCGATGAAGGAGCGATGGCACTCATGGACCTCTCCAAGCTCAGCGCATCGGAACGGCTCGCGGTCTACGGGGCCATTGCCACCGTCATCGGCGGCGTGATAGCGGCAGCCAGCTACCCCGGGCACTGGGGCGTGACCTGGCTCGGAGCCATCCTCGGCCTCGCCATGCTGGCGGTGATATTCCTGCCGCAGATGTCGCCCGGCACGACGCTGCCGGGGAAGAAGGGGAGCCTGATGGTGGTGCTGGGCGGACTGGCCGCCGTCCTCATGGTCTACATCTTCCTCACGACCATCGCCTTCACCTTCGAGGGCTTTGACCTCCAGTCGGCGCTCTTCCTGGTCGCCGTGGCCGGCGCCGTGGTCATGGGCTGGGCCGGCTGGCAGGCCTTCCAGGCGGAGGGCGGCAAGCTGCAGATCGGCGCACCCGGCGCGGTGTCCGCCCCGCCAGGCGCGCCGACGCCTCCACCGATTGACGCACCGGCGACCGGCCAACCGCCCAGCATGCCGCCGCCCGAGGCCAACGCAAACGGGGACGACGACCAGCCCTGATCGGCCTATGAAGCGGCCATCGCCTGTGCTAAGGTCGCGCCCATGCGGCACGCCCAGCGCGCTCCACGCATCGTCGCCGCGATGACATAGGGAGGCGTTTGATTCAGATGGACTTCTCCAAGCTCAACTCCAACGAGAAGCTCGCGGTCTACGGTGCAGTCGCGGCCATCGTCGGTGCGCTGCTGAGCTTCGGCGGCGGGGGCACCTTCACCCTGCTGACCGGTGTAGCCATGCTCATCATCGTCTTCCTGCCGCAGTTCTCACCGACCACCACGCTCCCTGGCTCGAAGGGAAGCCTGATGCTCATCGTCGGTGGCATCGCCGGCATCGCGGCGCTGCTGTCGCTGCTCGCAATCCTCACCGTCCTCGGGGCATTCGCCCTGTACGGCGGCCTGTGGTTCGTCGGCCTGCTGCTCAGCACCGCTGGTGGACTGCTGATGGGCTGGGCCAGTTGGAAGGAATTCCAGTCAGAGGGCGGCAAGTTCAACCTGGGCACAGCCAGCAGCGCTCCTCCCGCGTCAACGGCTCCCCCGGCGGCACCGCCTGTCTCGTCAGCCCCGCCCGCTGAGCCGATGGCGCGGCCGATCGACGAGCCGATGTCCCCACCGGCCGAGCCGACGTCGGGTTCGATGGACGAGCCGATGCGCCCGATGGGCGGTGAGAGCAACCGGGACGACGAGCCGCCGGCCTAAGCCCCGGTCGCCATCTCCCTGGCCCTCACCGTCAGGAGCTCAACCGGGTCGACCGCGTCGGTCCGCGATGACCTGGCTGCCGCCAGCTTCTCGGCCACGGCATCGCCTGCGAGGCCGTCGTCGATGGCGTCCAGCGCCTCGGCCAGCAGTGCCTGCCTCGCTGGATCCGCCTCTCCCCTGCTGAGGTGGCTCACCAGGGCCGACAGGTCCGACTGCGTGGCCTCGAGGTCGGGGGGCGCCTCCTCGAGCGCTCCCACGAAATGGGCGATTGCGAGCGCCAGGGTGAGATCGGGGTCGGCGGGGGAATCGAGCACACCCTCGGCGGTCCCCACGACCAGGCGACAGGCCCCGGCCCGGTAGCCGAACCCGATCCACGGACCACCGGCCTCGAGCCGGCCGACGGCGCGAGTGGCCTCAAGCGGCGCCGTGGGGCGCTCCATGGCGGACGGCTCGGCTATTCGACCTTGGTGGCGGGCAGGATCACGATCCGCCGGTTTGGCTCGACACCCACGCTCTGGGTGCGAACCTTGCCGTTCTCGACCAGCGCCATGTGCACGATGCGGCGCTCGATCGCGGGCATCGGCTCGAGCTGGATGATCTTGCCGGTCTGCAGGACCCGCTTGGCGGCCCGGTCGGCGACGTCGCGAAGCTGCTCCTCGCGGCGTCCCCGGTAGTTCTCCACGTCCACCGCGATGCGGTGGTACTCGCCCTCCTTCTTGGCCACGATCAGGTTGACGATGTGCTGCAAGCTGGCCAGCTTCTCGCCGCGCCTGCCGATCAGCACACCCAGGTCCGAGCCTCGAACGTTCAGGCGCGCTGTCTCACCGCCGGTTGCGATCTCGACGGTGCCAGGCACCTCCATCAGGCGCAGCAGCTCCTCCAGCACGCCCTTCGCCTCCTCCAGCGTGCCGCGCTCCTTCTCGGTCAGCTCCTCGAGCGGCTTGCCGGGGATGAACGGCGCGGGCTCGCGTGGAGGCCTGTCCTCGCGAGGCTCGCGGGGCTCGCGAGGGGGACGGTCGCGGAAGGGACGATCGCCTCGACCACCGCGCGCGTCGCGATCCGAGCGCCCGCGCCCGCCACGGGATCTGCCGTCTCCATCGCGTCGCGGAGGCGCTTCGGAGCGTCCGAGATCGGCGACCTGCTCGCTCATCGGCTCGCCCGTTGGCTCGCTTTCGGCAGAGGCTGGGGCGGCCTCCGCCCGGATGGATTCACGTGATGGCGCTATCGGCTCTGCGGGCTCAGGGGACGTGTCCCGCACCGTTTCGGCGGCCGCGACCGCCGACTTCGGCGCGGCCAGGATGCGTGCCTCCTCGCCTCCCACGCCGAGGATGCCGCGGCTCCCCTGCGACAGGATCTCGATGTCCAGCTCGGCGAGATCCGCGCTGTACTCCTTCATGGCGGTGCGGATCGCCTCTTCGACGTTCTTGCCACTGAACTCTCGGAATGTCATCGCTTTCGTCCTCGGCGTCTCTTCTTGGTGGGGCGGGACGCGGGGCGGCTGGTGCCCCCCGGCGTGCCGGCGGCTCGTTGGTTCGGCGGCGCGGCGTCACTCCCCGGGTTGTCTGGGGATGGCTCGCGACGCACGGGTCGGCTGACGACCCCGGTCTCCGGGGCCGGCGCGAAGCCAGGCTGCCAGCCGAAGAGCGGGAACAGGTTCCCCCAGCCCATGATCCGGAATTGCTGGGCGATCAGGTAGGCGGTGTAGACGACCCAGTACAGGATCAGGCCGCTCGGGAAGAGGCCGCCCCACCAGATCGTCAGTAGCGGGAACAGGTAGGTCATGGTGTTGGTCGTCGACGAAGTGGGGTCGTCGGGGTTCGGCTTGGGGCTCGTCATGCGGACCTGGATGAACTGGAGCAGCGCGGCCACGACGGCAAGCGCCGAGATCGTGAAGCCAAGGCCCGGGATGACGAACCCGAAGACCTTGTCGACCTGCGCCAGGTCCAGGTTGAAGAGCCACGAGACATGGGTGTTGACCCGCTGGGTGAGCTGGAGGGGCTCGATCAGCTGGCAGTTCAGGGGAAGGAAGTGGGTGAAGTTGGCGACCTCGAACTGCGGCAGGTTGCAGGCACCGGCCACCGGCGCCGCGTACTGGTGTTGGGTGACCACACCCGCGGCGTCCTTGATGTCACCGATCCTGGTGATCCCCGGCAACGCAGCCTGCAGCTGAGTGAAGGTGTCCGAAGCGGCGTCCTTGACCGAGAGAGTGACCACGTTCGAGGCGCGGATGAGCGCCTGGTAGAGGGCGAACAGGAGCGGAAGCTGGGCCACCACCGGGAGGCAGCCGGCCGCTGGATTGACGCCATGCTCCCGGTACAGCGCCTGCGTCTCCTCGGCGATCTTGGTCCGGTTTCCCTTGTGCTTGCGGTTCACCTCGCGGATGAGGGGCGCCATCCGCTGCATCTCCTTCTGCGACCGGATCTGTCGCACGAAGAGAGGGGCCAGCAGGGTCCGGATGACGATCGTGAAGACGATGATCGCGAGCGCGAAGTCGCTGAAGATGATCCGATACGACGCGATCAGGAGGTTGAACAGCGGCAGGAAGAAGACATCCCACGGCGGCGTGAAGTGCTCGATCCCCAGGAACCCGGCGCCGATGAGTGTCAAGGTCTGGTGCTCTCTCTAGCGAACGGGGTCATAGCCACCTGGGTGCATCGGATGACAGCGGCCAATGCGGCGGACACCCATCCAGGACCCCCGCAGGAGGCCATAGCGCTCGACCGCCTGGTAGGTGTACTGCGAGCAGCTCGGCGTATAGCGGCAGCTGGGCGGCAGCCAGGCGAAGAGCCGCTGGTACGCGATGATCAGCCCGAGCCCGATCTTCCTCATCCACCGATTCCGGATCGCTCAAGGAGCGATCGCAATGCCTCTCGCAGCTCCGAGTAGGTCGCTGTCCCCGCCTCCGATCGCGCGATCAGCAGCAGGTCCAGGCCCCCTTCCGTGGCGTTCAGCTGCTCGCGGAGCAGATCGCGCAGCCGACGTCTCACCCGATTGCGCTGGACCGCGCCACCGAGCGATCGCGGAGTGCTCAGCCCGACCCTCGTCCTCGACCCCGGCGTCCGCATCGATCGCAGGACCAGGAGCCGACTGGAGCGAACCGTCCCGTGGCGACCGATTGCGTCGAAGTCCGCCTTGCGCCGAAGCATCTCAAGGGGCGGCACCTCGGGTCCTCGTCGCCGTCAGGCGCTGAGCTTCTCGCGCCCCTTCGCCCGACGACGGGCAAGCACGCGTCGACCACCCTTCGAAGCCATGCGAGCGCGGAAGCCGTGTTCCCGCTTCCGGGCGCGCTTCTTG
>DATCQR010000046.1:0-3669 GCA_036569405.1 Candidatus Limnocylindria bacterium | reverse complement strand
GACCTGAAGGACGCGATCGCCGAGCGAACCATCGTCGAGATCGAAACCTTCGGGGTGACCGACGAGGCCGTCGAGCGGCTGCGCCAGGACGACGATGTCAGCGCCATCAACATGGAGGAGCGCGACCAGAGCCAGATCCTCCTGGTCCAGAGCGACCGCGGCGCGCATATCACGCAGCGCCTCCTCTCACTCCTCGGCGACACGCGGGTCGGCAAGGTAGTGGCGCGCGAGCCGACTCTTGAGGATGCCTACGTTCACCTGATCGCCACCACCGGCGATGACGATGCCCGCGCCGCCCGTGCGGCATCGGTCCAGTAGGGCGACCCCATGAGCCCTCGGCGGACGCTGCGGCTGATCTGGTTCGTCACATGGTTCAACGTGCGGATGCTCCTGGTCAGCGAGTTCTTCATCCTGAACGCGTTCATCGCACCGCTCATCTTCGCGACGCTCGCCTTCTTCCTGTTCCGGTCGGGCGGCGGGACGGCCGGGCAGACGCTCCTGTACGTCGCGCTCGGCGCGGGGATGATGGGTGTCTGGAGCACCACCATCTTCGGTTGCGGCGGCGCCATCGCCTGGCAGCGCTGGGAGGGGACGCTGGAACTGCTGGTCAACGCCCCCACCCGCTACGACTTCATCCTGGTCGGCCAGACCCTTGGGGCGGTGGTCTTCGGGTTCTATGGCATCGTTGCCACCCTCGCCTGGGGGGTCCTCCTGTTCGGGATGCCGATTCAGGCCACCTACCCGCTGATCCTGCCGCTCTCGCTGCTGGCGGCGATCGTGTCGCTGGCCTCGTTGGGCATGCTGATCGCAACAACCTTCGTCCTGTACCGGCACGCCAGCGCCCTCAGCAACATGCTCGAGTACCCGATCTGGCTCATCGCCGGCCTACTCGTCCCGGTCGCCACACTCCCCTTCTGGGTTCAGCCGATCAGCTGGCTGCTGGCACCGACGTGGGGGATGGAGGCGATTCGGGGGGCGGCGATCGGACGGGAGCCTCCTTTCGGGGCGATCGTCCTGTGCTTTGCGCTGGCGGTGGTGTACTACCTCGCGGCCCGCATCACGCTCGTCTTCGTGCTGGCGAAGGCCCGGCGCGACGCCACGCTGGCACTGCAGTGACCGCCCTGGCGAGGCCGATCTCGCGGATCGCACCCGACACGCTCCGATCTGCATGGCGCGTTTTCTGGTACGGCGGACTGATGAGCTACGGGATGCTCTTCACCTGGGCTCGTCCGTCGGTCTATATCCCGACTGTCGTAGGCGGCCCAACCTTCCAGCTCTTCTTCTTCGCCGCTCTGGGGTCGTATGCAACCGACCGATCCGCGGCGTACTTCGCGATTGGCAACGCCGTCCAGGTGTCGGCGCTGGCGGGGGTCTTTGGGATGACCATGGCGATCTCCAACGAGCGGCTGTTCGGGACGCTCCCCGCCCTGCTGGCTACGCCCGCGAACCGGGTGGCGGTCTTCGCCGGCCGCTTCATGCCGTTCATCGTGAATGGCCTGCTGGTGTCGCTGTATGCCTTTGGATTGGGGGTCCTGTTTCTCGGCGTGCGTCTCGCGCCTGGCTCAATCGCCGTGGCGGGCCTGGCATTGCTCGTGACCGTCTTCTCGTGCACTGCCATCGGCGCGCTCCAGGGCGCAATCTCGCTCCGCCTGCGCGATGGCCTGTTCGGCGCCAACCTGATCACCATGGCGATCCTCCTGTTCTGCGGCGTGAACATCCCGCTGCGTGAGCTCCCCGGGTGGATGCAGGTGGTCGGCAACTTGCTGCCCTTCACCCACGGGCTAGAGGCCGTCCGCCGGGCAGCCGATGGAGCAGGGCTTGGTCAGGTCGGCTGGCTGATCGGGATCGAGGCAATTGTGGGCATCGTGTACGCCGTCCTCGCCTTTGCGCTGTTCGTCTATCTCGAGCGATCTGCGCGTCGCAACGCCACCCTGGACGTCCGGTAGCCTCGCGGCCATGACGTTCCGAAGGCCGGCTCTGGGCATCCTTGTCGTGCTGCTCCTGGCCGCCGTGGCTTACACCGGCTATGTGGGCTACGAGGGGTCGCGCCTACTGGTCGAGGGCGGGGGCAGTAACCCGGACTGCCGGACGCCTGACGAGCTGTTCGGCTGGACATACGAGGCGATCAACTACGACATCGCAGACGACGCGCTCCTGACGTCGCGCAACTCCGACCAGAAGAACTGCACCTACACCGGCGCGATCGCCGGCAACGAGGTCGTCACCGACGACGGGATCCGCCTCGCGGGCTGGTATGTACCCGCAGCCGATGGCGCAGGCCCGACGGCAGCGACGGTGGTCCTGGTGCATGGCTTCGGGGCGAACAAGACGAGCATCCTCGAGTACGGCGAGGCCTTGCACGCCACCTTCAACCTCGTGGCCTTCGACCTGCGCAACACGCAACGCAGCAGCGGGCACCAGACGACCGGTGGCGTCTTCGAGCAGAAGGACCTGCGCGCCATCATCGACTGGCTCGAGCGGACGAAACATCCGAGCCATCTCGGCGTACTTGGGAACTCACTCGGGGCGGCCACGGCCGTGGCGGAGTCGCGCGGCGACCCACGGGTGGAGGCGCTGGCGCTCGACTCAATGCACACCCGCATGCGCTACCAGGTCGAGCAGCGGCTGCAGCACGTCGGGCACCCTGCCTACCCGGGCACCTGGGCAGTCTTCCTGGGCGCAAGGCTTCGCACCGGCGTCGACCTCGGCTCGGTGGACGCCCAGGACGCGATCCCCGACCTGGTTCGGCTGCCGGTGCTGCTCTCCCACGGGACCGGCGACACGGAGGACCTGCCGGAGCGGACCGAGGCCTTCTACGAGGACGCCCTCGCGGCCGGAGTCCAGGTCGAGCTGCACTGGTGCGAGGGAGCGGGCCACAACGCTTCGGCCGGCATGCCGGTTCGCGTGTGCCGCGACGATTTCGCTGCCTGGATGCTGGACTTCTTCAGCCGTACGCTCAGCGGAGCCTGACGGCGCTCAGGCCCGCGACACCTCGAGACGTCCGGTCACGGCCTGGTCCGCCTGCTGAAGGCCGCTCAGCCGCACCCCGAGGGCGACTCCATCGGACCCGATGCATCGTGAGACGGCCGCGCCCTGACCGGTGATCGTCAGGTCTCCCTGGCAGGACCAGCCGTCTGGAAAGAGGAGGGCGAGGAGTGACGACGATTGGTTGAGGAGGAGCTGGAGCTCACCGGGGGTCCCACCGTCGAAGCGGGCATCCAGCAGGTCCTCTCGAACGGGCTGTAGCTGCAGGTCGATCACGAAGTCTTGCGGCGGACCGCTGGCGATGGGATGGGAGGCGAGCCAGACCGCTGACGCACCGTTGCCATTGCCGTTATTGGCGACCGCGTTCCAGCCTGGATACAAGGGCCCGCGGACGGCGAAGAAGGCCAGGGCCAGGACCGTGGCCGCCACGACGGTCGCCACAGCCCACCCCGGCCGACTGGCGAGCCCCCGGCCCGCTCGCACCAGCACCAGCGCGGACACGACCAGGACTGAGCCGCCGTAGAGCGCCACCGCCCATCCCGAGGTTGAATCGCTGCCGCTCGCCAGTCCGTGAACCGTCCCGAGCAGGAACACGACGAAGGCGAGCATGTGGAAGCGGTGCCACCAGGCATACCCGACGGAGCTGCGCACGTACTCCGACAGCCAGATCGCGACCGCCAGGTA
>DATCQR010000045.1:0-4178 GCA_036569405.1 Candidatus Limnocylindria bacterium | reverse complement strand
GAGCGGCGACGTCTCGATCGTCATGCGGATGTCGACGGAGCCATTCGCGATGGCGGCCGTGGCCTTGTAGCTGACCACGTAGTCGCCCGCTATCGCATCGTTCGACGGCACGACCGTGGCGGTGATGGTGGCGTCCTGGTTTGCGGCGATGCTGGCGATCGTCGCGGATGGGCTGAAGGTGACCGTCCAGTCGGTCGGTGCGGTAGCCGAGAGGACGACGTTCTCGAGAGGCTGAGTGCCGTCGTTGTGAACCACCAGCTGCTGGGTGATCGAGCTGCCGGCCGCGCCCGAGTTGCTGAGGCGCTGGTCAGGCGTGCTCAGCGTCAGCGCGTTGGTGCCGGTGATCACCACCGTCGGCTTGGCGTCGATGGTCCGATCGCCCACCGTCGCCCTCACGTTGACGTCGTATGTCCCCGGCGCGACGTCCGTCGGAGGCTTGACCGAGACTGACACGCCGGCGCTGCCGGTGGCCTTGACGACGGCGCTCGCCGCCTGGGCCTGTCCGGTCAGCGTGGCGTTGACCTCCCAGCCCCCGGGCCCGACCGCGGTGACGGCGAAGGTGAGGTCCTCCGCGCTGTCGTTGTGCAGGTTGAAGTTGAAGGTGAAGCTCGTGCCGGAGGCTCCCTGCAGCGAGGGATAGTCGCTGGTCAGGGTCACGTCGCCCGCCGCCGCCCCGCTCAGCTGAATGGTCAGCGGCAGCGTGGTCCGGGCCGCGCCGGTCGCGGCGCTCACCGTCACCTTCGAGCTTCCATCGCCAGCGGTGGCAGGGATCTTGAGCTCGAGGCGGACGGTCGCGGCTCCGCTGGCATCGGTCTGTACGCCTTTCACGACGTATCCGCCGCCGCGCAGGGTTGCCGTCCAGCCGGATGGAACTCCCCCGACTGAGAGGCCGACCTGCTCGTTCGGGTTGCCGGCGACGGTGATGTCGAAGCCAACCGTGGTGCCGGGCCCCACCACAACAGACGGGTAGGGGGTCGAGAGTGTCAGCCCTGCGGCAACGGCGGCAGGGGCGAGCGCAAGGGTGCTGCTCAACAGCAGGCCGATGGCGGCCAGCGTGGCACCTCGTCTGCGCCCGTGGATCGATAGGGTCGGCACTCGGTCTCCTTCAACGCAGCACACGCAACCGGCGGCACGTTCCCGCGACGGCTCGGCGCAGATGCAAAGTGACAAGAAATGCGGGAATGCGCAACCAATTCGCGGTCAATGAATGGTTGAGACACCGCAATACTTCTCAGTCCTGCGGAATGTGATCATAGGTGTCCGATGCTTCCTCGCGACCCCGCCCGGCCCGCGTCGCGCACCGCGCCCCTCCCGGACGAGGAGGCGGTGATCGCGCGCGCCGCAGCTGGCGATCGCACCGCATTCACCCAACTGATCGAGCACTACCAATCGGCCTGCTATGGCCTCGCCTGGCGCCTGCTCGGCGACCCGGACCAGGCCGCCGATGCCGCACAGGACGCATTCGTGCACGCGTACGACGCCATTGCCAAGTACCGCGGCGGGCTCTTCCGCTCGTGGCTGCTGCGGATCACCGCCAATGCCAGCTACGACATCCTCCGGCGTGCCCAGCGCAAGCCGACGACGACGCTGCCCGACGCCGAGGAGGGCGAGGCGGAGCTGCCCGACCGCTCGGCCGCCGACCCGGAGGCGGAGGCTGGCCGCTCCGAGCTGTATCGCTATCTCGACGCGGCCCTTCGGCTGCTGCCACAGGACCAGCGCACCGCAGTGGTGCTGTGCGACGTGTACGGCATGGACTATGGGGAGGTCGCCGACGCGACCGAGTCCGCGCTCGGGACCGTCAAGTCGCGCATCCACCGCGGGCGCCTTCGCCTGCGTGAGCTGATGGCCGAGCACCGGGAACTCTTCCGGAACGAGAGGCGTCTGGACCGATGACCATGCAGCACACGCCTCATCCCGACGACGAGAGGCTCGCCGCCTATGCGGGCGGCGATTCCGACGCGCTCGCGGACTCGTCGCTCGCGTCGCACGTCACGACCTGCGATCGCTGCGGGCCGCTGGTCGACGAGCTCTCATTCCTGCGAGGCGCCCTCGCCGACCTTCCGGACCTCGCCCCGTCGCGCCCCCTGCGCCTCATCCCACCGGTCTGGGATGCTTCCGCCCCTGCCAGCGGCCCGCGCTCGTGGCTGCGTCGACTGACGGCGCCGGCCATGGCCGCCGGGGCCGGACTGGTCCTGGTGGGGGCCGTCGGGATCGGGGCGACGGGCATCGCCGGCCTGGCCGGCAAGTCAGCCAGCTTCGGTGCTCCGCAAGATGCGGCCGCCAGCGTTTCGGACCGCGAGGTTGGGCCAGTCGCCGGCGCGGATTCGCCGTCGCTGGCACCGAGCGACATGCGCGGCAGCGCCGGCTCTCCAGGCTCTGTCGCGCCCCAGGCGATGGGTTCGGGCACGCCAGCGACACCGCGGCCCACCGCAGAGGACAACGGCCGAACCGACTACGAGACGGGCAGTTCCTCGTCCGAGCAGCCGTGGCTGACCCTGCTCATCGCGGGGATCGGCCTGTTCGGGATCTCGACCGCCCTGCGCTTCTCCCTCTCACCCCGCGCCGGCTAGGCCAGCTTCCCGACCACGACCGCGATCGCGAGCAGCGTCAGGAAGACGGCGGCCACGATCAGTGCCGCCCAGCCTGAGTCGCGGAACGTGCGCGGACCGATCTCCAGCGGCGTCGGCCGGCGCGTCGGGGGCAGCTGAACCTCGCCTGGCTGACGAATCGTGCGAGGGGCGGCGCGGGTCTCCGCATCCGTGGCGCGCCAGGTCGCCCAGGTGCGCGTGGTCGTGGGCTGCGAGGAACGGATCGGCCGTCGCGACGCGGCCCAATGTCCACTGCTCGGCGTGCCGGCGGTGGGGTGACCCGCGTCGTACTCCGCACGCCGTGCGCTCGACGAGAGGATGCGCCACGCCTCGTTGACCTGCCGCATGTGGTTCGCCGTCGGCTCGTCCGGGTGCAGGTCCGGATGGAAGCGCTTCGCGAGGCGCCGATGGGCACCCGCGACCTGCTGCTGGGTGGCGTCACGAGGGATCCCCAGCACCGCGTACGGGTCGGTCGACGGCACGGTCGGCACGGAGCGGATTCTAGAGTTCTGGGCCTGCCAGATTCACATGGACTGACCGCGTGCCACGCGAGGAGGGTCAAATTCACACCAGACGACCGCAGTGCAGGTCAGCACGGCCAGATTCACGCCAGGTGACGCATCTGGCCGGCTTGGCGAGCCCGGGTCGCGCATGGCGGTCGTGCCACGTGAATCTGGCAAGGTTCGCCGGTAAGGTCGAGGGATGCCCCCATCGGTCTAGACTCCGATGATGGCCGACCGCCGACCGATCCTGATGCTCATCGATGGGCCGAGCATCGTGTATCGGGCCTATTTCGCGATGATGCAGACGCCCCTGACGACGTCGGACGGCATGCTCGTGACCGGGATCTTTGGCTTCCTCAACATCGTCCTGCGCGGGATGCAGGACCTGAAGCCGGACTACGCCATCGTCAGCTTCGACCTGGGCAAGCCGCAGTTCCGCTTCGACGCCTACCCCGACTACAAGGCCGGTCGCCCGTCGATGCCCGACGACCTGCGCGCCCAGTTCCCGATCGTCCGGGAGCTGGTGACGATGATGGGCATGCCGATCCGCGAGCTGGAGGGCTACGAGGCCGATGACGTGATCGGGACCCTGGCCCTTGAGGCAGCCGCCGCCGGGGTGGACACCTACATGGTCTCGGGCGACCTGGACGGCCTGCAGCTGGTCAACGACCACATCCGGCTCTTCACGACCCGGATGGGGGTCGCCAACACGGTGGTCTACGACGAGGCGCGGGTCATGGAGCGCTACGGCCTGCGTCCCGACCAGATGCTCGACTACAAGGCGCTCAAGGGAGATACCTCCGACAACATCCCTGGAGTGCCAGGGGTAGGGGAGAAGACGGCGGTGTCGCTGCTGCAGCAGTTCGGCTCGCTCGACAACCTGTACGAGCACCTGGACGAGGTGAAGGGAAAGCTGCGAGAGCGACTCGCGGAGCACCGGGAGTCGGCCTTCCTGTCGCGGAAGGTGGGGCGCATCGTGACCGACCTTCCGGTGCCCCTGGAGCTCGAGTCGGCGCGCACGGGCCGCTACGACCGCCGCGCGGTTGCACAGCGCCTTCGCGAGCTCGAGTTCCGCTCGCTGATCGAC
>DATCQR010000044.1:0-1934 GCA_036569405.1 Candidatus Limnocylindria bacterium | reverse complement strand
AGCATCCCGATCATCAGCAGCAGCATCGTGGCGTAGTACTCCTTGACCCGGGTCTGGATCGGGTCCCAGGAGTAGAAGATGCTCACCACGCTGAGCACGGTGGTGAGCATCACCAGCACGACCGAGAGGCCGTCCACGCCGATCGTGTAGCGCATCCCGAAGGCGGAGATCCAGGAGATGTCCTCGCGGAACTGGAACTCCGCGCCGTCGGGCCTGTAGCCGAGCAGGAACAGGCTGAAGCCCAGGCTGGCGAGCGCCGCCAGGAGCGCGATCCAGCGAATGAGCCGATGGTTGTCCTTTGGCACGAAGAGGATCAGCAGCACGCCGATCAGCGGCGTGAAGACGACCAGGCTCAGGGTCGGCAGGCCGCTCATCCGCGGATCACCAGGAACGCGAGCAGGACGACCACCAGCCCGGCGGCCATCCCCAGGCCGTAGTTCTGGACGTGCCCGGTCTGCGAGCGGCGAAGGAGCCCGCCCAGGCGCTGGGCGATCCAGCCCGCGCCGTTCACGGCCCCGTCGATGACCTTGGCGTCGAACCACCACAGTGCGTTGCCGACGAGCACGCCGCCACGCGCCCAGACGAGCAGGTAGAGGTCATCCACGTAGTACTTGTTCACGCTGGCCGCGTACATCCCCGGCCCGAGGCCGAACGGGATGCGAGCCACAAAGCGGGCCGGCGCCTCAGGGTCGAGCACGTACCAGCGGTGCGCCAGCCAGATGCCCGCGGCGCCAACGCCCGCTCCGAGCAGGAGGAGCAGCCCGCCGATCCCGAAGAAGCTGAAGCCTGCGTGCGCGCCCGAGGCGATCGAGCCGGGCAGGATGCCGGCACCCGCCTCCTCCGCGCCGCGGAAGACGTCGCCGAGCCAGCCGTGGATCAGGCCGCCCTCCGGCGGCAGGCCGAGCAGGAGGCCGACCAGGATCGTCGGGACGGCCAGGATGACGAGCGGGGCGACCATGGTGGGCGCCGATTCATGCACGTGCTGCCAGGCGTCGGCCGGGCCGCGCCATCGGCCATGGAAGGTCATGTAGACCATCCGGAACGTGTAGAACGCGGTCATGAAGGCCACCACCAGCCCGACCGCCCAGAAGACGTAGTAGCCGCGCCCGAACGCCTCGCCCAGGATCTCGTCCTTGCTGAAGAACCCGGCGAAGATCGGGATCCCGGCGAGCGCCAGTGAGCCGACGACCATCGTGCGATAGGTCCATGGCATCCGCTCCCGCAGGCCGCCCATGAATCGCATGTCCTGCTCGCCCGCCGCGCCGTGGATCACCGAGCCCGAGCCCATGAAGAGGAGCCCCTTGAAGAAGCCGTGGCTGACGAGATGGAAGATGGCGGCCACCCAGGCCCCGATCCCGAGCGCGAAGAACATGTACGCCAGCTGGCTCACCGTCGAGTAGGCGAGCACCTTCTTGATGTCGTTCTGGGTCAGCGCGATCGCGGCGGCGAAGATCGCGGTGAAGACGCCGATGCTGGCCACCACCCACATCGCCGTGGGGCTGTGCGAGAAGATCGGGTTGGCGCGGGCGACCATGTAGACCCCGGCGTTGACCATCGTCGCGGCATGGATCAGCGCGCTGACCGGTGTCGGCCCCTCCATCGCGTCAGGCAGCCAGACGTGGAGTGGGAACTGCGCGCTCTTGCCCACCGCACCGGCGAAGAGGAGGAGCGAGATGACCGTGATCGCCGTCGGGTCGAGGGTGCCGATGCTGCTGAAGACCTGCCCGAAGTCGAGCGTGCCGAGCAGGGTCCAGATCATCATGATCCCGAGCCCGAAGCCGAAGTCACCGACCCGGTTGACGATGAACGCCTTCTTGGCGGCACCCGCCGCCGATGGCTTCTTGTACCAGAAGCCGATCAGCGCGTAGCTGCACAGGCCGACCGCCTCCCAGCCGACGTAGAGCATCAGGAAGTTGTCGCCCAGGATCAGCAGC
>DATCQR010000043.1:0-2389 GCA_036569405.1 Candidatus Limnocylindria bacterium | reverse complement strand
TACCTGGCTCGTCCAGGGGATGCTCGCCTCCCCTCCGCTCATGGGGTACGCGCTGCGGCGACTGGCATCCCGGCCCGCCACGGCCGAGCGGCTGGGCAGCGCCCTGGGCGATTGCCGCCCGGCCAGCGACGCGCTCTCGCCGCTCTTCCTGGCGCAGGTCCTTCGACCGTGAGGAGCCTCGTGCGGATCCACATCGACGCTCCGCTGGAGCGGATCTTCCCGCTGGCGGCCGAGGTCGAGCGCTGGCCGGAGCGCCTCCCTCACTACCGCTACGTCCATCGCCTGCCCGCCTCGAACGGGGAGCGACGCTTCGCCATGGGCGCTCGCCGCGGCCCGATCCCCGTGCGCTGGGAGGCGATCCAGCGCCCGCTCCCCGAGGAGCGGCGGATCGAGTTCACGCACACCGCCGGTGTGACGCGCGGCATGCAGGTGGCCTGGCGCTTCGAACCGAGCGACTCCGGCTGGGAGGTCAGCATCGAGCACGAGCTGGAGCTGCGCTGGCCGTTCATCGGCGCGCTGGCGGCCGAGCAGGTCATCGGGCCGCAGTTCGTCGAGGCGATCGCGCGTCGCACGCTCCGCCGCGTGAAGGTCCTGGCGGAGGCAGGCTCGTGAGACGGGTGGCGGTGACCGGGATCGGGGCCGTGACTCCCATCGGCTCGGGAGCTGACGGGCTGTGGGCTGGCGTGCTGGCCAACCGCTCGGCGGTTCAGGCGATCGATCGCTTCGACGCCTCGCCATTCCCATCGCGGATCGCTGCGCAGATCAACGACTTCGTCCCAGCCGACCACCTCGACGCGAAGCGCGCAAGGCGGTTGGATCGGTTCAGCCAGCTCTCGGTCGCCGCCGCGCGAATGGCCGTGGTCCAGTCCTGCCTGACCAATGCCGATCGGTCCGATGGCCGCACCGGGGTCTGGATCGGGTCGGCCCTGGGCGGGGTCGCCTTCGGCGAGGAGCAGCACGCGGCCTATGTGCTCGGCGGAGTTCGGGCGGTGGCGCCCACGCTTGCAACGGCCGTCTTTGGCGGAGCCGGGGCGAGCAACGTGGCGATCGACCTCGGCAGTCGCGGGCCGGCGGTGGGGAATGCCAATTCCTGCGCCTCTGGCGCGGTCGCCATCGGGCAGGCGTTCGGTGCGATCAGGTCGGGGATCGTCGACGTCGCGATCGCCGGTGGCGCGGAGGCGCCGCTGGCGCCGCTGACCCACGGCGCGTTCGCGATGATCCGCGTCCTGTCGACGCGCAACGACGACCCGGCCAGCGCCTCGCGTCCCTTCGATCGCGACCGCGATGGGTTCGTGATGGCGGAGGGAGCGGCGATGCTGGTAATGGAGGCGTGGGAGCATGCGGAGCGGCGCGGAGCCACCATCCTGGGCGAGGTGGCCGGCTTCGGCGCTTCGACCGATGCCTACCACCTGACGGCGCCGCTCCCCTCCGGCGAGGCTGCAGCCGCGGCGATCACGACCGCCCTCGCGGACGCGGGCGTCGCGGCAGGGGAGATCGGCTACGTCAGTGCGCACGCCTCCAGCACGCAGCTCAACGAGCTGGCCGAGACGAGGGCGCTTCAGCTGGCACTGGGGGAGCACGCGGCGGAAGTGCCGGTCTCGGGCACAAAGGGCCTGTATGGCCACGCATTGGGAGCCAGCGGTGCGATCGAGGCGGCGATCACGGTCATGGCGCTGCGCAACGGTCTCCTGCCGGGGACCTGCAACCTGGTCAACCTCGACGGGCGCTGCGACCTGAACGTCCTGCGCGAGCCACTCGCGGCGCGGCCCCGGGCCGCGATCTCGACCTCGTTTGGCTTCGGTGGCATGAACGCGGCGCTCGTCTTTCGCACGGTGTAGCAGGCGTCAGACGGGAAGGCGTATCCAGAACCGAGCGCCACCTCCGGGTCGATCATCCACCCCGATCTCGCCACCGTGCGCCTCGGCCGCCGCCCGCGCCGTTGCAAGACCCAGTCCAGCACCGCCGCCTCGAGCGCCGACTCCGCGCTGGAAGGGCTCGAAGATGAGATCCCGTTCCTCCAGACGGACGCCCGGCCCGCGGTCCAGCACGTCGACCTCGAGCATCGGGCCCGCTTCCGCGGACTCCACCCTTGCGCGGACTTCCACGGTTGAACCCGGGGGCGCATGGGCGATGGCATTCGCCACGAGGTTGCCCACTGCCTGATCGGCCCGTACCCGGTCGAGGCTCACCTGCGCATCGGTGGCGTCTATCGCCACGGAGACTTCGGCTGCCCGTGCCAGCGTCTCCAGGCGCCGCACCACACTGTCGGCCAGGTCGCTGACGCTCGTCGGGGTCCGCACCAGGGGGCGGCCAGTCGCCTCGGCCGCGACGAGCTCGATGAGGTCGGCGGCCAGGTCGGCAAGCCGTGCAGCGTCTCCTCGAGCGTCCC
>DATCQR010000042.1:0-9283 GCA_036569405.1 Candidatus Limnocylindria bacterium | reverse complement strand
CAGCTCCATCGCAGACTGCACGGTCGGCGGCGGTGGGCACGCCGAGCGGCTCTTGGAGGCCTCGTCCCCGGATGGCCGCCTGCTCGGCCTCGACGCCGATCGGGCGGCCATCCTGGAGACGCAACGGACGCTCGCTCGCTTTGGCGATCGCGTCATCCTCCGACAGGCGAACTTCGCGAACCTCTACGACGAGGCGCGCGCGACCGATCTCATTCCGCTCGATGCCGTCCTCTTCGACCTCGGCCTCTCGAGCTACCAGCTGGCCGATCCTCAACGCGGATTCAGCTTTGCGGCCGATGCGCCGCCGGACATGAGATTCGATGAAGATCGTGGTCTATCGGCCCTCGAGCTCATCGACGGATCGTCGCAGCGAGAGCTCGCCGGAATCATCGCGACGTTTGGTGAAGAACGCCGTGCAGGCCGCATCGCGACGGCGATCCTGGCGGCGCGTGCGCAAGGGCGGCTCATGACCGCAGCCGATCTGGCCGAGGTCGTTGCCGCGGCCGTCCCCGCAAGCCGCGCCGACGCGGGACGGATTCACCCCGCCACGCGCACCTTCCAGGCGCTCCGCATCGCCGTCAACCGCGAGCTGGAGGTGCTGACTCCGGCACTCGCCGGTGCCCTGGCCGCGCTCCAACCCGGCGGCCGGCTGGCCGTCATCACGTACCACTCCGGAGAGGATCGGATCGTCAAGCGCTTCATGGCACGGGAGAGCCGCGACTGCGTTGAGGATCCGCTCCCACCCGTCTGCCTGTGCGGCCATCGCGCACAGCTCCGTCCCATCGTCAGGAGGGGCATCACGCCGACCGCCGCCGAGGTGAGTCGCAACCGCCGAGCTCGCAGCGCACGCCTGCGAGCGGCCATCAAGCTCGCGCCGGCCGGCGCATAACCAGCTCGAGGAGGGTACCCATGAGCCGAGGACGCCCCCGTCATCAGTCCAGTCGCCGTCGCATGTACAGCGGCCGCCAGCGCGACCTGCGCGAGCGGCGCACGCACCAGGAGTGGGATGCACCAGGCGCCTTCGAGCAGGATGGCGCACCCGAGGCGGATGACACTCGCGAGCTCGAGAGCCCGACCGGCTGGAGCATCCAGCTCAACGCGCGACCCAGCGCCGCCTAGATGGCCATCGTCGGGGCGCGTCCAGCGACCGGGATCGGCCTCGTCCGTCGCCGGCCTCGTGCTCGCACGCGCCCCGCCGCCCCGGCACGCCGGCGGGTCCATCGCGTCGCCCGCAGCCGCGGAACGATCGGCGGCTTCTCGACCGTCCTGGTCGCGATCGCCGCAGCCGCCGGCCTGTGCCTCTTCTACCTGAGCCAGTCGACGCATGTCGCCGCGCTCGGATACCAGATTGACGGCCTGGAGGCACGAGTCGCCGACCTGCGCGCCGAACAGCAGCAGCTCACCTTCGAGATCGGCGTGGCCCGCTCGCCGAGCACCATCGAGGTGGAGGCGCAGAACGAGCTGCGGTTGGTGCCGCTCGATCCAACCGTCGTCCGCTTTGCCACGAGATCGATTGACCAAACCCTCTTGAAGTAGCGGCCGGGGGAGACCCTCGGTCGACGGAGTAGCCGTGCTCGCCAGGACTGACAGCCGTGCCCGCGCCCTGTTCCTGCTGATCATCACGGCCATGCTCGCCACCGTCGTTGGCGGGCGGCTCGTCTTCTGGCAGGTCGTGGACCGCGAGCGGGTGGCCGCACTCGCTCTGAACCAGCTCGCCCAGAATCAGGAGATCCCCGCCGAGCGCGGCGAGATCCGCGACGCCAATGGCGTGCTGCTGGCCACATCGGTCGAAGTCCAGTCGGTGTATGCCATCCCCCCGACCGTGCAGCAGGGCGATCCGCAGCGGGCGGCCACCCAGCTCGCATCGGTGCTCGGGATGAAAGTGGACGACGTGCTGGCCCGGCTGACCGGAAAGGATCCGTGGGTCTGGCTGAAGCGAAGGATCGACCCAAAGATGGCTCAATGGGTTGCGGCCCTCGACATTCCCGGGGTCGGGATGATTCCCGAGACACAGCGGGTCTACCCGATCAGTGGCGTGGCACCGCAGACGACGCTGGGCGCGCAGCTGCTCGGCTTCGTGAACGTCGATGGCCAGGGCCAGTACGGAGTCGAGGGGGCGGAGGACGCGCTGCTGGCCGGGCTGCCCGGGTCGGTGAGCGCCCAGGAGGACGTCATCGGGCGAAGGATCGCCGACTCCGTCTACGAGCTGCGACCACCGGTCAATGGCGCGGACCTGCACCTGACGCTGGACGCTGGACTGCAGCACATCCTCGAAGCGGCCATGTGGAGCACCTATCAGAAGAACCTTGCCCAGGGTGTGACCGGGCTGGTGATGGACGTGCACACCGGTGCGATCAAGGCGATGGCGTCGTTCCCGACGTTTGACGCGAACAGCTACAAGAGCACCCCGCCGGCCCTCTTCACCGATCCGGCGGTCAGCCGACAGTACGAGCCGGGGTCGGTGATGAAGGCGTTCACCGTTGCCGCGGCGCTCGATGCCGGGGCCATCGACCTCCAGACGACCGTCAAGGACGACAACAACCTGCGCATCGGTGGGATCCGCATCCAGAACGCGGATCGCTACACGTCTCCTTACGGGCACGGGAACATCACCGCCGGGGACGTGCTGAAGCTGTCGAACAACATCGGCGCTGCCAAGATCGGTCTGCTGCTCGGCAGGCAGCGCCTGTACGAGGCGTTCAAGCGCTTCGGCTTCGGCACGCCGACCGGCGTCGACATCGCCGGCGAGGCCTCGGGCGTGGTGTGGAACCCGGATGGCCCCAACGCCAGCGGCAACCTGACGGCCGCCCAGAACGCCTTCGGCCAGGGCCTCAGCGTGACCGCCCTGCAGCTGGTGGCCGGCTACTGCGCAATCGCGAACGGCGGAACGCTGGTCACGCCGCACGTCATCGCCGGCTGGACCGGACCAGACGGCGTCTACCACGCCACCGACGTCCAGCAGGGCGAGCGGATCATGCGCGAGGAGACCGCCCACACGACCCTCCAGCTGCTGCTGGATGCGGTCGACTACGGCATAGCCCAGAAGGCCTCCATCCCGGGCTACTCGATTGCCGGCAAGACGGGTACGGCCGAGGTCGCCGGACCCAAGACGGAGCGGGTCAAGGTCGGGACCGATGACGCCGGAAATCCCATCTACGCGATGAAGACCAGGCTCGTCTACCCGCACGGATGGATCGACTCCTCCTTCATCTCGGTCATGCCGGCCAGCGATCCGCAGTTCGTGACCCTGATCCTGATTCACCGCCCCGTGACCTGGGGCCTGTACAAGATGGCCCAGACGCCGGTGAGCGTCTTCCGCACCCTGGCGCCGCAGATGCTCGACTACCTGGCCATCGCTCCCGATCGGGTGGTGGCTCCGGTCGCCGCCAAATGAGGCTGCTAGACTCGGCCGACCCCTCTGCAGGGAGCAGCGTGCCACCGTCAATCCGGCTCGACGATCTCCTGGCTGCCACCGGGGCCCGCCTCCTCGGGCCGACGAGCGTCACCTCCTTCGCCACCGCCGCGGTTGACTCGCGCAATGTCGTTCCGGGCTGTCTCTTTGTCGCGCTTCGCGGCGAGCGCACGGATGGCCACCGCTTCGCAGCAGATGCCGTCGCCGCTGGCGCGACCGTCCTCCTCGTCGAGCATCTGGTCGAGCTTCCCGCGGACGCGCAGGTCGCTGTCCTGCAGGTCGCCGATCCGCTCAACGCCCTCCAGGAGATGGCTGCCTGGTGGCGCGCCCGCTCAAGCGTTCGGGTGGTCGGGATCACCGGCTCGACCGGCAAGACGATCGCCAAGGAGATCGTGGCCGACGTCCTGTCGCGCACGCTTCGCGTGCTGCGCAACGACGGCAACCTGAACAGCGAGACCGGCCTGCCGATGACGCTGCTCAGGCTGGAGCCCTGGCACGAGGCGAGCGTGCTCGAGATGAGCATGTACACGGAGGGCGAGATCGCGCGGCTGGTCGAGATCGCACGGCCCGAGGTTGGCGTGGTGCTGGCGGTCCACCCGACCCACCTGGAGCGTGCTGGCAGCCTCGACGCCATCGCCCGCGCCAAGTCGGAGCTCCCGGCTGCCCTCCCCCCCGACGGGCTCGCGGTCCTGAATGCCGACGATCCCAGGGTCGCGGCCATGCGGAGCGTGACCGCGGCGACGGTCCGCACCTTCGGCCTCGGACCGGGCGCCGACGTGCGCGCGACCGAGATCGAATCGCAGGGGGTGGAGGGCACCACCTTCATGCTCGAGGCGCCCTGGGGACGACGGCGGCTCCACTCGGCGATCCCCGGGCGACACCTCGTGCCGCATGCGCTGGCCGCGGCCGCGGTGGCCGACCACTTCGGCGTTCCCCTCGACGACGTTGAGGCAGCGCTCGCGGCGGGCAGCCGTGCCGACCACCGCATGGCGGTGGTCGAGGCAACGGCCGGGGCGACCGTCATCGACGACACCTACAACGCCTCTCCGGTGTCGGTCGGCGCGGCGCTCGACTTTCTCGGCGAGAGCCCGCTGCCTCCCGGTCGCGCGCGGTACGCGGTCCTCGGCGACATGCTCGAGCTCGGTCCCGACGAGGAGCGGCTGCACCGCGAGGTGGGCGCGAAGGCGGCCGGCGTCGCCGACGCGCTCGTGGCAGTCGGTGAGCGCGGCCGCTGGATCGCCGAGGGGGCACGCGCGGCGGGGCTGCGTCGCGTGACGACGGTTCAGGACGCGGAGGAGGCGGCGCTGGCGGTCGAGCGGGACCTTGCGCCCGGCGTCGGCGACCTCCTGCTGGTCAAGGGGTCGCGCGGGATCGAGCTCGATCGGCTGGTGGCGGCGCTCTCCGGCCAGGCGCCGGGGGATGACTGACATGCTGCCGATCGTCGTCGCCCTGCTCGCGGCATTTGCCGGCGTGGTGCTCCTTGGCCCGGTCTACATCGGCATCCTGCAGCGCCTGGGGTTCGGCAAGCAGATTCGGTCCGACGGACCCGAGGGCCACTTTGGGAAGGCGGGCACGCCCACCATGGGCGGCATGCTGCTGGTCGTGGTGGTGATGTTCCTGGCCATGGTCATGCGCATCGAGGATGGCTACACCCTGACCCCGATGCTGGCACTGGTCGGCGTCGCAATACTCGGCGCGATCGACGACTTCGTGAACGTGCACACGGGGATCGGGGTGCGCGGCCGCTTCAAGCTGATATGGCAAACGGTGGTGGCGCTTCTGGCGGCCTTCTACATCCAGCGCCACTTCGCTATCCCCGGGGTGAACATCTCGTTCATCTCGGTCCCGTTCCCCTTCGCCGGTGAGGTCGTCATCGCCGGGGTCCTCTTCGTCCTCTTCGTCGCCTTCGTGATCGTGGGCGTCAGCAACGCCGTCAACCTGACCGATGGGCTCGACGGGCTCGCCGGCGGGGTCCTCATCTTCAGTTTCGTGGCGTACCTGTTGATCGCCCTGGTGGCGGCTGGCGGGAAGCCGTCCCAGCCGAACCTCGCCATCTTCTGCGCCCTCATCATCGGTGCGCTGATGGGATTCCTGTGGTTCAACGTGCATCCGGCGCAGCTGTTCATGGGCGACTCTGGCGCGCTCGGGATGGGCGCCACCCTGGCCGTGGTGGCCACCATCACCGCCCAGCTGCCCCTCCTGGCCGTGATCGGTGCTGTCTTCTTCGCGGTGATCATGAGCGTCGTGCTGCAGGTCGCCTCGTTCCGGCTACGCGGCCGGCGGATCTTCCGCATGGCCCCGCTGCAACACCACTTCGAGCTGATCGGGTGGGCGGAGGAGAAGATCACGGTCCGCTTCTGGATCGTTGGCGCCCTTGCCGGGCTGCTCGGCTTCAGCGTCTACCTCGCCACCGTGCCAGGGCTGAAGTGAGACCGATGAGCACCATGACCGCGCCGATCACGACCCTCGAGGACCTGCGGGGACGCCACGCCGTCGTCCTCGGCCTTGCACGCTCCGGCACTGCGGTGGCGCGATTGCTGGCCGATGCCGGCGCCGATGTGGCGGCCTACGACCGGCGACCGGCGACCGAGCTGGCGGAGGCCGTGCAGGCACTCGGTGGCCGGCGGGTGCGGTTGGCGTTGGGCGTCAGCGCCGACGAGGCGCGGACCCTGATCGAGACGGCCGACCTGCTCGTCACCAGCCCGAGCATCTCGCCCTCGATGCCGACCACCGACGCCTGGCTGCGAGCCGCGATCAGGGAGGCGGTCGCGCGCGGCGTCGAGCTTGTCAGCGAGGTCGAGCTCTTCCTGCGCCTGACCCAGGCCCGGGTGCTGGCCGTGACCGGCACCAAGGGCAAGACCACGACCACCTCGCTGATCGGGGCGATCATGGACGCAGCCGGCATGCCGCACCTGCTCGGCGGCAACATTGGCCGCCCGCTGATCGAGGAGGTCGAGCGCCTGGGCCCCGAGGACTGGGCGGTGGTCGAGCTCTCCGAGCTGCAGCTCCCGACCATCTCACGCGGTGCGGAGATCGCGGTATACACCAACATCGGCGCCGATCACCTCGACCGGCACGGGACCGAGGCGGCCTACCGGGCGGTCAAGGCTCGGCTCGCGCAGCTGAGCGTGACGCATGGGCATGTCGTGCTGAACGCGGACGACCCGGGCTGCCGGGAGCTCGGCGCGCGCCTGCCCGCTGCCTCGATCGCCTGGTACGCGCTCGTGGCCGACGACTCATGGATGGCAGCCCGGCTGATCGATGGCTGGCTCACGATCCGCGGCGAGCGAGTGCTGGCGGCCGCCGAGGTGCCCGTCCCCGGACGGCACACGCTGGCCGATGCGCTGGCCGCCGCCCTCGCCACCTCGCTGGCCGGAGCCTCCAACGAGGCGATTGCGGCCGGCATCCGCGACTTCGGTGGCGTCCCGCATCGACTGGAGCGGGTGGCGACGCGCCAGGGCGTGGCGTGGGTCAATGACTCGCAGGCGACGATCCCGATGGCCGCGATCGCGGCGCTGGACGCCTTCGCCCCGGCCGAGGTGGTCCTGATCGCAGGAGGCAAGGACAAGGGGCTCGACTACGCGGCCTTTGCCGATGCGATCACAGGTCGCTGCCGCGCGGTGATCCTGATCGGGGAGACGGCCGATCGACTGGAGGAGTTGATCGAGGGCCGCGTGCCGGTGGTCCGGGCCGAGGAGATGCGCGATGCAGTCGCGGCCGCGGCCGCGTGGGCCGTCGCTGGCGACGTGGTCGTGCTGGCCCCGGCGGCCGCCTCGTTCGACATGTTCGACGACTACGCGGCGCGTGGCGATGCCTTCCGCGCCGCCGTCCGCGCCCTGGATGCCGAGGAGCCGGACGCATGACGGCCATTGCCGCAACCACGACTCGGCGCACGGCCCGAGCCGGTGTGCGGCGCGAGCGCCACGAGGCCTCGTTCCCGCTGCTCATCTCCGTCATCGCGCTCGTCGCCATCGGCGTGGTGATGGTCTATTCGGCCTCGAGCGTGCGCTCGTACATCTCCACCTCGGATCCCGGCAGCCAGGGGTTCCAGCAGGGGATCTGGGCGGCGCTGGGGCTGGTGCTCATGTTCGGCGCCAGCCGGACCGACTTCCGGGTGCTGCGCTATGCGGCGATCCCGGTCTTCGGGCTGACCATGGTTCTGCTCGCCATCGTGCTGGTTCCCAGCATCGGCACCTCGGCGTTCGGCTCGCGGCGCTGGCTGTTCCTGCCCTGGATCGGTGGCTTCCAGCCCGCCGAGCTCGCCAAGCTGGCGGTCTGCCTGTACCTGGCCCACTGGCTCGATCGGCGAGGAATCGCGGCTCGGGGCATGGCCAACGGCCTGCTGCCGTTCGTGATCCTCGTGGCACCGGGCTTCCTGCTGATCGCGCTCGAGCCGGACCTCGGGACGGCCGGAGTCTACGCCGCGGCGTCGCTGGCCATCTTCTTCATGGCCGGCGCCAACCTGCTGTACCTCGGAGCGATCGGAGCGGCGGTCATCGGCGTCGCGTATCACATGGTCACGCAGACGGAATACCAGCTGCAGCGGATCAACAGCTTCCTCGACCCTTTCAAGGACCCGCTTCACCACGGATACAACGCCGTCCAGTCGCTGATGGCGCTGGCCCTTGGCGGCATCACCGGCGCCGGGCTCGGCGCCAGCAGGCAGAAGTATCTGTACCTGCCTGCGCCGTCGACCGACTTCATCTTTGCGATCATCGGCGAGGAGTGGGGGCTGATCGGGACCCTCACTGTGCTCGCCCTGTTCGTGATGGTGGCCTACCAGGGCTACCGGATCGCGATCCAGGCGCCCGATACGTTCTCCGGCCTGCTGGCCGCCGGGGTCACCACCTGGCTGGTCGCCCAGGCCTGCATCAACATGATGGTCGTCACCGCGCTGCTGCCGGTCACCGGCATCCCGCTCCCGTTCATCAGCTACGGTGGATCGGCCCTCATCATCAACCTCGCGGCGGTCGGCATTCTGCTGTCCATCTCCCGCGAGACCACGCAGACAGGATCAGTGATTGATGCGGTGTTCGGTGTCGGGCGGCGGGACAGGCGGGCACATCTACCCCGCGCTGGCCGTCGCAAGGGCACTGCGCGACGCGCAGCCCGAGCTTGAGGTCAGCTACATCGGCGGCGCGCGGGGTCTCGAGCGCACCCTCGTCGCCAATGGCGAGCTGCCCTACCACCAGCTGGTGGTGCGCTCGCTGCGCAGCACCGGCGCCGACCTGCACCTCGTGCTCGACCCGCTCCGCCTGGCAGCGTCCGTGCCACAGGCATGGCGGCTCCTCGGCCGGCTGCGCCCGGCGGCCATCTTCACCACCGGCGGCTACCTGGCCCTTCCCCTGGTCTCCGCCGCCCGCGCCCGCGGCATTCCGAGCCTCCTGTGGGAGGGAAACGTGATCCCGGGTCGGGCGACGGCGACGGTCGCTCGCCTCGCCACGCGGGTGGCGGTCTCCTTTCCGCCGACGCTCGATGCGTTTCCCGGACGCAGCTTCGTCTCGGGCACTCCCATCCGCTCCTTCGCCGGGATCGACCGCGCGGCGGCTCGCGCGTCATTCGGCGTTGGGTCGGACGAGCGCCTGCTGCTGGTCTTCGGCGGGTCGCAGGCGGTCCCGCGCATTACCGCCGCCCTCGATGCGGCGCTCGAGCGGCTGCTGCCTGACTGGCGGATCCTTCACCTGGCCGGCCCGGCGGGGATGCCCGCCGCGCTCGCCATGCGCGAACGGCTCCGCAAGACCCTCGCCGAACGGTACGAGCCGGTCCAGTTCCTCACCGATCGAATGGCCGAGGCACTGGTTGCCAGCGATCTCGTGCTGGGGCGCGCCGGCTCGTCGACCTGCGCCGAGGTGGCCGCGGTCGGAGTCTCCT
>DATCQR010000041.1:0-3933 GCA_036569405.1 Candidatus Limnocylindria bacterium | reverse complement strand
GGTGCGACGCCTGCTACCGATGCGCTCGCAGTTGATCCATTGCCGCTGGAGCGGCGAGGGGACATGGATCCCCCTGGGCGACCTGCAGACGGGCGTCGGCTACGAGCGCCACACCTCGCATCCGTCCCCGGGCGAGCTGCTGATCTACACCGGGAACCTGTCCGAGTGCGAGATCCTCTTCCCGTATGGGGCGTGCATGTTCTCGTCGAAGCTTGGGCAGCTCGCCGGGAATCACTTCGCAATGGTGACCAGTGGTGCGGAGCAGCTTCCCGAGATGGGACGCCGCGTGCTATGGGACGGGGCGCAGCCGATCGAGATCGAAGAGGCCGAGTGATGGGCCGAGAGTGGGTGGTCCTCGCGGTCATCGTATTGGTGGTGCTCCTCGTGGCGACGACGGGCAGACGGCGACGTCGCCCAACGGACGCGGAGGGTGCCTGACCTCGTCGTCAGGGGCGGAACGATCGTCACCGTCGCACGCTCGTTCCGGGGTGACGTGGCGATCTCGGGTGGGCGCATCTCGGAGGTGGCGGAACCATTGGCCGATGCACCTCCCGACACGCCAACCCTCGACGCCACCGGGCTGCTGGTCCTGCCGGGTTGCATCGACGTCCATACCCACACCCGGCTGCCGAGTGACGACGAGCCTGACCGCTTCTTCGCCGATTCCGTGGCGGCTGCCTTCGGCGGGACCACCACCTTCCTTGCCTTCAACAACCCCGGCACGGGCATCAGCGAGGATGGGTCACGCTCGCTGATTGCGGGGATGCGGGAGTTTCGCGCCAGGACCGACGACGAGTCCGCGATCGACTACGGCCTCTCGGCGGTGATCAGCGGCCAGCAGGACGACCCGATCAGCGAGCTGCCGGAGTTGATCGCCTCGGGGGTTCCGACCGCCAAGGCATTCATGGTCTTCGACTTCCGCCTGACCGATGAGCGCCTCTTCGGAGCGCTGCGAGCGATGGCCCGCCATGGCGGGATGCTCCAGGTCCACTGCGAGAACGCCACGGTCATCGATGCGCTGGTCGCCGACGCCATCGCCCGCGGGAACGTCGGCTGCCGGCACCACGCGCTGACCCGACCGGCCTACGCCGAGGCGGAGGCGACCCACCGAGCGATCGCGCTGGCCAGGGCTGCGGATGCACCGGTCTACATCGTCCATCTCTCGTGCGCCGATGCGCTGGCTGAGGTTGCCGCGGCGAAGGCACGGAGCTGGCCGGTCTACGCCGAGACCTGCCCGCACTACCTGAGCCTGACCGATGCCCGCTACGACGCCCCCGACGAGCAAGATGTGATCAAGAGCGTCATCTCGCCACCCCTCCGCTCGGAATCCGACCGCGAGGCGCTCTGGCTCGGACTGCGCGCCGGTGGGCTGGACCTGGTCGCCAGCGACCACGTGCCTGATCGAGTCGCCGTCGAGAAGCTCTGCCCAGCTCCGCCATTTCCGCAGATCAGCAACGGGGCGCCTGGGATCGAGACCCTCCTCGCCGTGGTGTACGACGAAGGGGTAGGCGGCGGGCGGATCAGCGTGGAGCGGATGGTCGACATGCTGGCCACCACGCCGGCCCGCCTCTTCGGCCTGACCAGCAAGGGCGCGATCGAGGTCGGGCGGGACGCCGACCTTGTCCTCTTCGATCCGCAGGCGAAGCGCACCATCGGGCAGTCGGAGCTCCATCACACCTCTGACTTCACCCCATACGAGGGCCGAGAGGTGCATGGCGCGGTTCGCTCGGTGCTCCTGCGAGGGCAGCCGGTCATCCGGGACGGAGCATTCGTCGGTGGTCGCGGGGCGGGGCGCTTCATGGAGCGCTCGACCGCCCCGTAGCGAAGTCAGCGTTCGAGCATCGGGTAGGCGGCGAGCGTCAGAAATTCGGGGAAGCCATCGCCCAGGACCAGGTCGTCCAGCAGGGAGGCGGCATCGGTCCAGCGATAGTCGGGCGCCGATGCAGCGAGGCGATCGAGCTCGGCGTCGCGAATCGTCGCGTAGAGCTCACGCGTCATCGGTCTGCCGTCGTCGAGCTTCGTTCCGTGCACCCGCCATTGCCAGAGCTGGCTGCGGCTGATCTCGGCAGTCGCTGCGTCCTCCATCAGGTTGTCGATGGCAGCGGCCCCGTTACCGGCCAGCCACGAAGCGAGGTACTGGAGCGCCACGCTGACGTTGGTCGAGACTCCCGCCTCGCTCACGCGGCCGCCTTCCACCCTCGTGTCCAGCAGCTCGCCGGCCGACACATTGACATCCGGGCGGAGCCGATCCTTCTGGTTCGGTCGATCGCCGAGCACCCGGTCGAAGACCTCGGCGGCAACGGGCACCAGGTCCGGATGCGCAACCCAGGTGCCATCCGAGCCATCGCCCGCTTCGCGCCGCTTGTCCTCCTGCACCCGGGCGACGGCGTTGTCGGTCACCTCCGGCAGCCGCCGATTCGGGATGAACGCGCTCATGCCACCGATCGCGTGGGCACCTCGCGCATGGCAGGTGCGCACCAGGAGCTGCTGGTAGGCGCGCATGAAGGGCACCGCCATGGTGACCTGCGCCCGATCCGGCAGGGTCATGTCGGTGCGGGAGTGGAACTTCTTGATCAGGCTGAAGATGTAGTCCCAGCGGCCCGCGTTCAGGCCCGATGCGTGCTCGCGAAGCTCCCACAGGATCTCGTCCATCTCGAAGGCCGCCAGGATCGTCTCGACCAGGACCGTGGCGCGGATGCTGCCGCGGGGGATGCCGAGCTTCGCCTGCGCCTCCACGAAGACGTCATTCCAGAGACGCGCCTCGAGATGCGACTCGAGCTTGGGCAGGTAGAAGTAGGGGCCCGATCCGCGCTCGAGCTGCTCGCTTGCGTTGTGGAAGAAGGCGAGGCCAAAGTCGAACAGGCTGGCCGAGACTGGGGAGCTGTCGACCTGCAGGTGGGTCTCCTCCAGGTGCCAGCCGCGCGGCCGGATCACCAGCGTCGCGATCCTTGGCTGGAGGGCATAGGTCTTCTCATCGGTCTGGAATGTCAGCCGCCGGCGGACTGCCTCGCGAATCGCCCATTGGCCGGCGACGACGTTCACCCAGGTGGGGGACAGGGCGTCCTCGAGATCGGCCATGAAGACCTTGGCGCCGGAGTTGAGCGCGTTGATCATCATCTTCGGCTCCACCGGACCCGTGATCTCGACGCGTCGATCCTCCAGGTCGGCCGGCGCAGCCTCGACTCGCCAGGTGGAGTCGTCGCGGATGTGCGCGGTCTCGGGCAGGAAGTCGGGAAGTGCGCCGGCATCGAATGCAGCCTGCCGTTCGGTGCGAGCCGCCAGGAGCTCCCGTCGCCGATGGTCGAAGGACCGATGGAGGTGCGCCACGAAGGCGAGCGCCTCCGGTGTCATCACCTCCTCCGCATGGTCGACCGATGGACCCGTCAGGCGGATACCCCCTGGCAAATCGGCCATCACCAGCCGCCCTCGTCCCGAATCAGCCGATGCAGCACGCGGGCGGCGACCGCGCGGCGGTAATCAGCGCTTGACCGCACGTCGTCGATTGGACTGAGCTCGCCGGCAAGCGTCGAGGCGGCGCGGTCCGCCGTTGCCTCAGTCGGTGCTGAACCCTCGAGCACTGCTTCCGTGGCAGGTGCGCGGATCGCAGTCGGCGCAACCGATCCGAGCGCCAGGTGAACCTCGCGCCACGATGCGTCGTCACCCGGGAGCCAGGCGAGCGCCATCACCACCTTGCTGATCGCCTGCGCCCGCCGCGTGCCGACCTTGCGATAGCGGAGCTGACGGTCGCCGGGCAGCGGGATGCTGATCCGAAGCAGCAGCTCATTCGGCTCCAGCGCGGTATGCCGGTAGCTCGGCCAGAAGTCGCGGACGGGGATCCAGCGCTCGCCGTGCGCAGCACCGGCGACGAATTGGGCGTCGCAGGCGAGCAGGAGCGGCAGCATGTCCCCCGCGGGCGAGGCGTTCATCGCGTTG
>DATCQR010000040.1:0-3150 GCA_036569405.1 Candidatus Limnocylindria bacterium | reverse complement strand
GCTGTGGCCGGTGCCCGGCGGCGTGATCACCCAGTACTACAGCTCGTACCACAGGGCGCTCGACATCGCGGCACCCAGGGGCAGCAAGGTGATCGCGGCGGATGCCGGCATCGTCACCTGGTCCGGCTGGAAGAACAATGGCGGCGGACTGGTGATCGCCATCGATCACGGCAACGGGATCGTCACCATCTACAACCACCTGGGCAGCATATGGGTCGCCGCGGGCACCGCGGTCGCGGCCGGCCAGGGGATCGCTGCGGTGGGCTGCACCGGGGTCTGCACCGGGCCACACGTCCACTTCGAGGTGATCGTCGGCGGGGTCATCGTCAATCCCCTCCGCTACCTCTAGGCCCGTTCGCTCCCGCGGCGCTCATCGTCGCCCGGCCAGGGCGGCGCCAGTCTCGTGGCTATCATCGGTCGGCGATGTTCGCTGACCAGGTCCGGATCTTCGTGGCCGGCGGCGCCGGCGGCGACGGATCGGCCTCGTTTCGACGAGAAGCCCACGTTCCGCGCGGCGGACCCGACGGAGGGGACGGCGGTTCCGGCGGATCGGTCGTGCTGGTCGTGGATGCCGGGATGACGACGCTCGGCGACCTGCGCCATCGCCGGCACCATCGGGCCAGGCCTGGTGGTCGCGGTGCCCGCCGCAAGGCACATGGCAAGAACGCCTCCGACGTGCTCGTGCCCGTTCCACCCGGCACCGTGGTGCGTATGGCGCCGGCAGGCGACGAATCGGATCCTGACGGAGCCCTGCTGGGCGAGCTGCTTGCTCCCGGCGAGCGGCTCGTGGTCGGCCGTGGCGGCCGTGGCGGCCGTGGCAACGTGCATTTCGTCAGCGCCACGCACCAGGCGCCGACGCATGCCCAGAAGGGGGAGCCGGGCGAATCGCAGTGGGTCGAGCTCGAGCTGAAGCTGATCGCCGACATCGGCCTGGTGGGCGCACCCAACGCCGGGAAGTCCTCGCTCCTCGCGGCGGTCACCGCTGCCACGCCGGAGGTCGGCGACTATCCGTTCACCACCATCCGACCCAACCTGGGTGTGATCGAGCTCGACGAGGAGCGCCGGGCGGTGATCGCAGACCTGCCTGGGCTGATCGAGGGTGCCTCCGAGGGTCGTGGGCTGGGGCACGCCTTTCTGCGCCACGCTGAGCGCACGCGCGTGCTGGTGGCAGTGGTCGACGGAGCCGCGGCCGATCCCCTCGGCGAATGGCGGGCCGTCGAAGGTGAGCTCCGCGAGCACGATCCATCGCTGATGGAAAGGCCGATGCCGATGGTCGTCACCAAGCAGGACCTGCCCGAGGTGCACGCAGCCTGGCCCGCGATCCGCCGAACGCTGCGGGCGACCGACGTCAAGCCGATCGCCGTCTCCGCGCATGCCGGCACTGGCCTGCCCGAGCTCCGGACGGCACTGGCGGAGGCGCTCGACGAGGCGCAGCGCCGTTCCGCCGCGGAGCCACCGCCCGGCGCGGTGCGTCTGCATCGGTTCGATCCGCTGGACGCCGGATGGCAGGTGATCGCCGAGGCCGATGGCCTCCGGGTGCAGGGCCGGCGCATCGAGACGACCGCCGCCCGGACCGATTTCGAGAACGAGGAATCGCGCGACCGATTCCAGCGCACCTTGGAACGGATGGGGATCGATGCCGAGCTGCGACGGCTGGGAGCGCGGAGCGGCACGATGGTGCGCATCGGCTCGGTCGAGCTCGAGTGGGGAGACGAGGATTGAGGAGCGTGGTCGTACAGGCGGAGGGATCGACGGAACCCGCCTCCGAGCAGAGCGCGGCAGCGGCCGATCCGGCTCACCGATCCAGCCGAAAGGCTCGGGCCAGGAGGGTCGGAATCCTCGGTGGCACCTTCGACCCGCCTCACATCGGCCACCTCTGGCTGGCCACCCTGGCCGCCGACGGCCTTGGCCTCGGCCAGGTCCTGCTGATGCCCGCAGCCCGACCCCCGCACAAGGGTCGCAGGGCGGTGAGCAACGCGGCCGACCGGGTGATGATGACCCGCCTGGCGATCACCGGCGATCCGGGTCTCGACCTCTCCCTGGTGGAGATGGAACGCCCGGGGCCTTCCTACACGGTCGATTCACTGGTGCAGCTGCGCGCTCATCTCGGCCAGGACGCCGGGCTGGTCCTGATCATGGCCTCGGACTCGTTCGCGGAGATCGAGACCTGGCGCGAGCCTGACCGGCTGCTCGAGCTGGCGGAATTGGCCGTCGGCCCACGTCCCGGGACCCCCCTGCCGGAGCCTCGCGCACTTCGCGAGCGCTTCGGTGCAGCCGCGGCCCGCATCCACCTGCTCGAGGGCCCGTCGCTCGACCTGAGCAGCTCCGACATCCGCGCCAGGGTGGCGGCGGGTCGC
The DNA here is from genome assembly GCA_036569405.1 of Candidatus Limnocylindria bacterium. Classification (GTDB taxonomy): domain Bacteria; phylum Chloroflexota; class Limnocylindria; order QHBO01; family QHBO01; genus CF-167. The sequence continues at coordinate 793 of DATCQR010000040.1, read as the reverse complement.
CCCATCCGTTACCTTGTCCCGCGGGCCGTGGAGGAGTTGATCGCGGCCCGAGGCCTGTATCGAAGGATGAGACCATAGAGGAGCGCGCAGACGGGCTGACGGCCATCGATCCGGGCGACCTCGCGCATCGGATCGTGGACCTCGCCTCGGACAAGAAGGCGGTCGACATCGTGCTGCTGCGGACGACCGAGGTGACGACCATGGCCGACTACTTCGTGATCGGCACGGGCCGCAGCGACCGTCAGTTGCAGGCGCTTGCCAGCGGGATCATCGACGATCTGCGCGACGAGGGGATCCGCCCGCTGGGGGTCGAGGGCAAGGGTGCCGCACGCTGGGTCCTGCTCGACTACGGCGCCGTGATCGTCCATCTCTTCGCCCCCGAGGAGCGCGAGTTCTACGGCCTCGAACGGCTGTGGAGCCACGCCGCCCAGGTCGTCCGCCTGGTCTGACCTCGGCCGCAGGTACTACCCGGGTACCAGTCCAGCCACGCCGGACCTCCTATTGAGCCGATCGGGCCCCCCTTCCATGCTCGGCCCATGGACCAGCACGCCATCGAGCACACGGGCGATGAGACACAGGCCGAGTCATGCCGCTTCTGCGGCGGCGGGCTGCTGACCAGCGTCTTCGACACCTCGTTCCGCGACACCGCCGCTGAGGAGCGACTCTTCTTCGCCATTCCCGGGGCTTTGTGCGTGCCGTGCCGCCAGTTGTACGTCGACCGTCAGCTGATCGGGATCCTTGGCCTCTCCGAGTCGCAGTGCACCTTCGCCATCCAGAGCGATCGGGTCCTGCG
>DATCQR010000039.1:0-3054 GCA_036569405.1 Candidatus Limnocylindria bacterium | reverse complement strand
CCCGCCGCTCGACCCAGCCGGCCAGCAGCCGCGCCTCGCCGGGGCCCAGCTCGGCGTCGGGGTGGGCATGCAGCCAGGCGCGGTCGCGGCCGAAAGCATGCCCCACCAGCAGCTCGGCATCGAGGCGCGGCGACGGGATGCCGCTCGCTTGCAGGGACCTTGCCGTGTCCGCCACCAGGCGGCCGGCGCTGGCCTGCGGCAAGACTGCCGCCGGCATGGACTCAGGGGGAGTCATCGGCGCCGATCTGCGCAAGGCGCGCCGCCTGATCGGCCTCGGCGAGTGGCTCGATCAACCGATCGAGATCACCCTCCAGCAGGCCGGGCAGGTTGTGCACTGTGATTCCGACTCGATGGTCGGTGACACGGTCATCGGGGAAGTTGTAGGTGCGGATCTTCTCTGCCCGCTCGCCGCTCCCGACCTGGGATCGGCGCTGGTCGCCACGCTCCTCGGCCTGTCGAGCCTGCTCGAGCTCCAGCAGTCGAGCCCGAAGCACCGCCAGCGCCTTGGCCTTGTTCTTGTGCTGGCTCTTCTCGTCCTGGATCGCCACCACCAGCCCGCTCGGCAGGTGCGTGACGCGCACCGCGCTGTCGGTGGTGTTGACGCTCTGGCCGCCCGGGCCGCTGGACCGGTAGACGTCGATGCGCAGGTCCTTGTCGGGGATCTGGATCTCGACCTCATCGGCCTCGGGGAGGATGCTGACGGTGGCGGTCGAGGTGTGGATCCGTCCGGCTGCCTCGGTGGTCGGCACCCGCTGCACGCGGTGCACCCCACTCTCGAACTTCAGTCGCGAATAGGCGCCTTGCCCCGCGATCTCCGCGATGGCCTCCTTGACCCCACCGCCGCCGCCCTCGCTGACGGAGATCAGGTCGAACTTCCACCGCCGCCGCTCGGCATAGCGCGCGTACATGCGGTACAGGTCGCCGGCGAAGAGCGCCGCCTCATCGCCGCCGGTGCCGGCACGAACCTCGAGGATCACGTCTCGATCGTCGTTCGGGTCGCGGGGCACCAGCAGCCGGCGCAGGTCGGCGTCGATCGCCTGCTCGCGAGTCTCCAGGGCGGTCAGCTCCTCGCGTGCCATCGCACGCACCTCCTCGTCGGGGTCGTGCGCCATGGAGCGCGTCGCCTCCAGCTCGTCCCTCACGGCGGACCATGCGCGGATGGCCTCCACCATCGGCTCGAGCCGAGCGAGCTCGCGGCCCAGCGCCTGCAGGCGCGCCGCATTGTTGGCCGCCGCCGGTGTCGCCATCTCTGCCACAACCGCGTCATAGCTCGCTTCGATCTGCCGCAGGCGGTCGATCATGGGCTCGTCGGAGCTGCCGCCTCGCGATCCGACGCCAGGCACGACTCGAGGGAGGCGATGCTCACCTCCAGCATGCCGTGGTCCGGGGGTCGGGTGGTGAGCGCCTGGAGCCAGAGCCCCGGGGCGTAGATCGCGCGCACGACGGGATTTCCGTAATGGCTCGCCCCGAACCGCACGAGCTCGTACGCGAAGGCAGCGATCACGGGCACCAGCACGATCCGAGACAGGAAGAGGAGCGGGAGAGGCACGCCGGCCCGCGGGATCAGGCCGAAGAAGAGGATGCTGATGACGACCACGATCAGGAGGAAGGTCGTGCCGCAGCGCGTGTGAGCGGTGCTGAACCGATCGACCTCGTCAGGCGTGAGCGGGCGCTCCGCCTCATGCGCGCTGATCGCCTTGTGCTCCGCACCGTGGTACGCGAACACGCGACGGACTTCCCCCATGCGCCCGATCAGCCAGATGTATGCGATGAAGACGCCGAGGCGAATCCCGCCCTCCGCCAGGTTGGCCAGCAGGTCGCTGGTCGTGGCTCGCTCCGCGAACGTCGACAGGAAGAGCGGCAGGATGAAGAAGAGGCCGACGGCGAAGCCGATCGAGATCGCCATCGTCAGCGCCATCGTGCCCCTGCCGATCTGGATGTCCTCGCCCTCAGCCGCGATCGCGGCCGAGCGCATCAGCATGCGGGTTCCGATCACGAGCGCCTCGTACAGCACGAGCACGCCGCGCGCGAACGGCACCTTGACCCACCGGCCACGAGCCATCGCCCCGGGGAGTGGCTCGCTGTAGGTCCGGATCTCGCCGGACGGCGGGCGGACGCTCATGGCCACGGTCGTGCGGCCGCGCATCATGACCCCCTCGATCAGCGCCTGGCCGCCGTAGAAGAAGTCCGGCATGCGAAAGCGTGGCCGCTCGCCGGCGCGCGCAATCGAGGCGATCACGAAGGGACCGGCAGCAGCCAGCAGCTCGGGAACGAGGAAGAGGAGATGGGGCGCCAGGCGCCCCCGCCACCCTGTCAGGTGGCGGCGCAAGTCACGACTCGCGCTGCGATCGCTCCATGCGTCGCTGGAACCGCTCGACCTGGCCGGCGGTGTCGACGATGTTCTGGGTCCCGGTGTAGAACGGGTGGCAATTGGCGCAGACCTCGACGCGGATCGACTCCACGGTCGAGCCGACCGTGAACGAGGTCCCGCAGACGCAGTGGACCTGCGCCTGATGGTACTGCGGATGAATATCGGCCTTCATGGCTTGGCTCCTGGGATCCCGCGGCCCCTAGGCCGCTGATGTCTCTGAACTGACGACGCTGACGCGCTTCTTGTGACGCGTTTCGTGGCTGAACTTGACTCTCCCCTCGCTCGTCGCGAAGAGGGTGTAGTCACGGCCCATGCCGACGTTTTCCCCCGGGTTGAATGTGCTCCCCCGCTGGCGAACGATGATCGTACCGGCGTGCACCTGCTGGCCGTCGCCGCGCTTCACGCCGAGCCGCTGCCCGGCGGAGTCGCGACCGTTGCGGCTCGAGCTGCCTGCCTTCTTGTGTGCCATCGCTCGCTACTCCTCTGCCTTCGGCTTGGGCCTGGTTGCCCGGCGGGCCTTCGGCTTCTCGGTCGGCTTCTCCGCCTTCGGCTCGGCAGCCGCTGCCTTCTTCGTCCTCGGCGCGGCAGCAGCTGCCTTCCTCGTCCTCGGCCTGGCGGTCCGGGGCGCCGCCTTCTTCTCCCCCTTGGCCGGCGCCCCGGCAGCGGCCTCGCTCGCGTCCGCC
>DATCQR010000038.1:0-7384 GCA_036569405.1 Candidatus Limnocylindria bacterium | reverse complement strand
ACCACGATGCCGCCCAGGGCGATCACCGCGATCTCGGTGGTGCCGCCGCCGATGTCGACGATCATGTTTCCCGAGGGTCCCGAGATCGGGACGCCGGCACCGATGGCGGCGGCTAGTGGCTCGTCGATCAGGTAGGCGTCGCGTGCGCCGGCCTTCATGGCCGCGTCGCGCACCGCGCGCTTCTCGACGCTGGTGACCCCGGACGGGACGCTGATCATGACGTCCGGCTTGAAGAGCCGGACGCGGGAGACCTTGTTGATGACGTAGCGCAGCATCGCCTCCGTGATCAGGTAGTCGGCGATCACTCCGTCGCGCATCGGACGGATGGCCCGGACGTTGCCGGGGGTCCGGCCGATCATCTCGCGTGCCTCCTCGCCAACGGCCACGAGGCGGTTGTCGTCGTCGTTGATGGCGACCACGCTCGGCTCGTTGAGGACGACCCCCTTGCCCTGCACGTAGACAAGGATGTTGGCCGTTCCGAGGTCGATCCCGATCTTCATGCTCCGTTCATTGTGACCGGAGGCGCGCCATCGCGGCAGCCACGGGCCTCAGGCGTCGATGCGGCTGATCTGGGCGCCCAGGTTGACGAGCTTGGACTCGATCGCCTCATAGCCACGGTCGACGTGCTCGACTCCCGAGATCACGCTCGTCTCGTCGGCCGCCAGCGCCGCCAGGATGAGCGTTGCGCCGGCCCGCAGGTCGGCGATCTCCACCTCGCGGCCGTGCAGGGGGGTCGGGCCGGCGATGCGCGCGTGGCGCTCGTCAAGCACCTCGATCACGGCGCCCATCTTGACCAGCTCCATGGTGTAGTCGAGGCGGTCCTCGTAGATCGTCTCGTGGATGGTCGAGATGCCCTGGGCCTGGGTCATGAGCACGGCCAGCGGGGCCTGGAGATCGGTCGCAAAGCCCGGGTATGGCTGCGTCTCGACATCGGCCGGTCGGATCGCGTCGCCGCCGCGCACGCGAAGCCCGCCACCGTCCTCGGTGAAGGTGTCGCTCGAGATGCCCATGCCGGTCAGCAGGTCAGTGAAGGCCGCAAGGTGGGTGGGGTCGACGCCACGAACCGTGATCTCGCCGCCGGTCACGGCCGCGGCCATGGCGAAGGTGCCCGCCTCCAGCCGGTCGCCGAGGACGCGGTGCTCGACCCCATGCAGCCGGTCGACGCCTTCGATCTCCAGCCGATGCGGCGCGGTCCGCTCGATGCTGGCGCCCATGGCCCGCAGCATCGCCACCAGGTCGTCGACCTCGGGTTCCTGCGCCGCATTCTCGATGACCGTCGTGCCGCGGGCCAGGGTCCCGGCAAGCATCGCGTTCTCTGTCCCCATCACCGTCACGTAAGGGAAGGTGATCCGCGCGCCCCGCAGCCCGCCCGGGGCCTGCGCGAAGTAGTACCCGTTCTTGTACTCGATCTCCGCCCCGAGGGAGCGCATGGCGTCGACGTGCAGGTCCACCGGCCGCCTGCCGATCCGATCGCCGCCGGGGTTGCTGATGATGACGCGCCCGAAGCGGCTGAGGAGCGGCCCAAGCAGGATGAATGACGAGCGCATCTTCATGGCCGCCTCGAGTGGGACGAACAGCCAATCGGCTCCCGTGGCGGTGATCTCGAGGGCGCCGTCCTCGAGCGGACTGACCGAGAAGCCGATGTCCGTCATCGCCCCCCGCAGGATCTGCACGTCGCTGATCCGCGGCACGTTGCGCAGGACGCAGCGATCGTCGGTCAGCACGGCGGCGGCCATCATCTTGAGGACCGCGTTCTTGGCGCCGGCGATGCGCACCTCGCCGCGGAGCGGTACGCCACCTGTGACGATGAACTTCTGCATCAGCCGACCCGCGCTAGGCGGGCCACGCCTCCTTCCACTCGTGCGGGCCGAGGTGATGGCCGTCGCAGAGGCCCACGCGACCGCCCATGTGTCGCGAGGGCAGGAATGGTTGCATGCCTTCCTCGAACGGGGTCGGGGCCGCGTTGCAGAGCATGTAGCGGCGCTCGCGCGCCCATGCGTAGGCGTGATCGCTGGAGCAGAAGGCGTACCCCTTGCTGAAGTTCGAGGAGGTTCGCGCCGAGTCGCCTGGCAGCCCGATCGGTCCAGACTCGCGGACGATCTCGATCCGTACCGGCAGCTGCGCGAACCGGGAGCCGCACTGATCGCAGGGTTGCATCAGCCCGGCGAGCGTCGCCGCGTGGCGATCCGCTCTCGCATCAGGGCGGTCTGCAGCGCGGCGCGCACGCGGGCGATGTCGACCGGGTCCCTGGACTGCTCCAGCTCAGACTCGGCGCGCTTGCGCGCCTCGACGGCCTTCGCCTCGTCGATCTCGTCGGAGTGCTCCGCCAGGTCGGCCATCACGATGACCTTGTCCGGCCGCACCTCCACGAACCCTCCGCTGATGAGCATCGACTCCTCGCTCCCGCCCTTCTTGATCCGCAGCTCGCCGACACCGAGCGAGCTGATGAGCGGCGTGTGGTGCGGCAGGATGCCGAGCTGCCCGTTGCGGCCAGGCACGATGACCATGTCGACCTCGTCGTCGTACACCATGCGCTCAGGGCTGACGATCTCCAGCTTGAGGGGCATCAGCCCATCTTCTCCGCGTTCGCGGCTACGTCGTCGATCGTGCCGGCCAGGAAGAAGGCCTGCTCCGGCAACTGGTCGTGCTTGCCGTCGAGGATCTCGCGGAATCCGCGGACCGTCTCCTTGAGCTCCACGTATGCGCCGGGGCGGCCCGTGAACTGCTCAGCAACGAACATCGGCTGGCTCATGAAGCGCTGCAGCCGTCGCGCGCGCGACACGGACACCTTGTCCTCCTCCGACAGCTCGTCCATGCCGAGGATGGCGATGATGTCCTGGAGGTCCTTGTAGCGCTGCAGAGTTCGCTGCACCTCTCGCGAGACCTCGAAGTGCTCATCCCCCACGATGCGCCGATCGAGCACGGTCGATGTCGAGGTCAGCGGGTCGACGGCGGGGTAGATGCCCAGCTCCACGATCGAGCGCTCAAGGCGAATGGTGGAATCGAGGTGGGCGAAGGTGGTCGCGGGCGCCGGATCGGTGTAGTCGTCGGCGGGCACGAAGATGGCCTGCAGGGACGTGATCGAGCCCTTCTTGGTCGAGGTGATGCGCTCCTGGAGGTCTCCCATCTCGGTGGCCAGCGTCGGCTGGTAGCCCACCGCCGAAGGCATGCGGCCAAGGAGCGCGGACACCTCGGAGCCGGCCTGTGTGAACCGGAAGATGTTGTCGATGAAGAGGAGGATGTCGCGTCCCTCCTCGTCGCGGAAGTACTCGGCCATGGCGAGGGCCGTCAGGCCGACGCGCTGACGCGCGCCAGGCGGCTCGTTCATCTGGCCGAAGACCATGACCGTCTTGTCGATGACCCCCGACTCGGTCATCTCACCGAGAAGGTCGTTTCCCTCGCGCGAGCGCTCGCCGACGCCGGCGAACACCGAGTAGCCGCCGTGCTCCGCGGCGATGTTGCGGATCAGCTCCTGGATGATGACCGTCTTCCCCGTGCCGGCACCGCCGAAGACACCGACCTTGCCGCCGCGCCGGAAGGGGGCGATCAGGTCGATGACCTTGATCCCGGTCTCGAAGACCTGCGCCTCCGTCTCCATCTGGTCGAACGGCGGCGGGTCGCGGTGGATGGGGAGGCTCTTCTCCGCCTTGACAGGGCCCTTGCCATCGATCGGGTGGCCAAGGACGTCGAACACGCGTCCGAGGGTGGCTTCACCGACCGGCACGGTGATAGGGGCGCCGGTATCGACAACGTCCAGCCCGCGCGCCAGCCCATCGGTCGTGGACATCGCGACTGCCCGCACCCAGTTGTTGCCCAGGTGCTGCTGGACCTCGACCACAAGCGTCGCGTCGTCGCCCGTCTGGCCTGCCTTCTTCGGGCGCTTGATCTCGAGCGCGTTGTAGATGCTGGGCAGCTCGCCGGGCGGAAACTCGACGTCGATCACGGGGCCCGTGATCTGGATCACCTTACCGGTCGCCATCGGTCTGTCTCTCTCCTTGCCTAGCCGAGCGCTTCCGCACCGGAGGCGATCTCGATCATCTCGCGGGTGATGGTGGCCTGGCGCGTCTTGTTGTAGACGAGCGTCAGGTCGTCGATGAGCTCGTTCGCGTTGTCGGTCGAACTGCGCATCGCGATCATCCGCGCCGACTGCTCGGATGCGTTGTTCTCGAGGACCGCTCGATAGATGCCGATCGCCACGTAGTGCGGCAGGAGGCGGCTCAGCACGGCCTCCGGCGACGGCTCGAACAGGTACTGGTCGTTCGTCCGCTGGTGCTCCTCGCCCATCTCGGGTCGCTCAACCGGCAGGAGCGTGGCGATCTTGGGCTTCTGGGCGAGCGTCGACACGAACGTGCTGTAGGCGATATCGATCTCGTCGTACTTCTCCGCCAGGAAGTCCTGGGTCACCAGGCGCGCAATCGGCGTCACGTCGGCGAACGACGGCCGGTCGCCAAGCTGCGCGAAATGCGCGGCGATCGGCACTCCCGCGCGGCGCAGCGCATCGCGTCCCTTGCGGCCGACGGTGATTGCCTCGATCTCGACCCTCCGGTCGTCGTTGGTCCCGGAGGCGCGCTCGGTGACCCAGCGCAGGACCGCGCGTGTGGCATTCGAGTTGAGCGAGCCAGCCAGGCCACGGTCGGTCGTGATCACGATCATCGCGACTCGGCGCACCGCGCGACGCGCGAGAAGCGCATTGACCTCCTCCGTCAGGCCTTCGGCGGCGGCGACGCGTCGAAGGGCATCCTCCAGCTCGTCGGCGTATGGACGTGCCGCGAGGATGGAGTCCTGTGCCCGCTTCATGCGGGACGCGGCCACCATCTCCATCGCCCGCGTGATCTGGGCGATGTTCCGGACCGACCCGATCCGGCGGTTGATGTCCTTCAGGCTTGGCATCTGTCAGAACCGCGCCTCGCGATGATGCGTCGAGCCGTCGCGTAAATACGGTGTATACGCATATACGTCGCGACCGCCATGGACGCTGAGGAGCGTCATCAGGACTTCTCCCCAGGCTTCTTCATGGTGCGGATCGATTCTTCGAGCCGCTCCTCGGCGACGTCCTCCTTAGCGCCTGCCTTTGCCTTCGCCTTCGCCGTGGCCACCGCATCGGTTTCCTCAACCTTTGGGGTCTCGGCCGCACTAGCCCTGGGCTTCGCGGGCGCCTTGGCTCTTGCCGATGCCTTGGCTCTCGCTGCGGCTGGCTGCTTCTTCTCCGCCGGTCGCTCCTCCGCGGATTCGTCTTTCGCCGATTCGTCCTTCGCCGATTCGTCCGCGCTGCCGGTCTCAGCCGTCTGCGCGGCCTCGCCCGTCGCTGTCGGGGGAGCGTCATCGGTCTCGCCGTACCCACCCTCGCGCTTGAACTCGGCGACCGCCTTCTCGAGCGTCGCAATCGTCGCGTCGGAGAGCAGCTTCTCCTTCGCGATCGTCGGCAGCACCTTCTCGTAGCCGGATTCAAGGTGGCGATAGAGGCCGGTCTCGAACTCGGCGATCTTGCCGGTGGGGACGTCGTCGAGCAGCCCGTTGGTGGCGGCCCAGATGATGACGACCTGCTTCTCCACGGGAAGTGGCTCGTACTGTGGCTGCTTCAGGATCTCCGTCGTCTTCTCGCCGCGGGTGAGCTGGTCGCGAGTCGCCTTGTCGAGGTCCGAGCTGAACTGGGCGAAGGCGGCGAGCTCGCGGTACTGCGCAAGGTCGATCCGCAGCTTGCCCGCGACCTGGCGCATCGCCTTGATCTGCGCCGCGCCCCCGACCCGCGAGACGCTGATCCCGGCATTTACCGCGGGGCGCTGGCCCTGGTTGAAGAGGTCCGTCTGCAGGAAGATCTGGCCGTCGGTGATGCTGATCACGTTCGTGGGGATGTAGGCGGAAACGTCGCCTGCCTGCGTCTCGATGATCGGCAGTGCGGTCAGGGATCCGCCGCCGTTCTTCTTGTTCATCCGCGCGGCCCGCTCGAGCAGCCGGGAGTGGGAGTAGAAGATGTCGCCGGGGAACGCCTCGCGACCGGGAGGGCGTCGCATGAGCAGTGAGACCTGGCGGTATGCCCAGGAATGCTTGGAGAGGTCGTCGTACACGCACAGGGCGTCACGACCCGCGTCCATGAACTCCTCCCCCATCGTCACGCCGGCGTAGGGGGCCAGGTACTGCAGCGGGGCCGGGTCGCTGGCGCCGGCGAAGACCACGATGGTGTGGTCCATGGCGCCCGATTCCTCAAGCTGCGCGACCACCTGTGCCACGGTCGACTGCTTCTGGCCGATGGCGACATAGATGCAGATCAGGTCCTGCCCCTTCTGGTTGATGATCGTGTCAACCGCGATGGCGGTCTTCCCGGTCTGGCGGTCGCCGATGATCAGCTCGCGCTGTCCGCGGCCGATCGGGATCATCGAGTCGATCGCCTTGATGCCGGTCTGCACCGGCGTATCGACCGGCTGCCGCACGATGACGCCGGGGGCAATGCGCTCGATCGGGCGCGTCCTGGTCGTCTCGATCTTGCCCTTGCCGTCGAGGGGCTCCCCGAGGGGGTTCACCACCCGGCCGATCAGTGCGTCGCCCACCGGCACCTCAACGATGCGACCGGTCGTCTTGACCTGGTCGCCCTCCTTGAGTGAGGTGTAGTCGCCCAGGATCAGGGCGCCGACGGTCTCCTCCTCCAGGTTGAAGGCCATGCCCATGATCCCGTTGCCGAAGTCGAGGAGCTCCTGCGCGAGGGCGCCGGACAGGCCGTAGACCTGGGCGATGCCATCGCCCACCTCGACGATCGTGCCGACGCCACTGACGTCCACGCCTTCGTCCAGGGCATCGATCTCGCTGCGAATGATCGACGTGATCTCGTCGGATCGGATCGTCATGAACTCCCTCGTACTCCTAAGCCGTGGTCAGTCGCGCGCGCAGCCGCTCAAGGCGGCTCCGCACGCTTGCGTCATAGAGCTCGTCGCCGATCCGCACGGCGATGCCGCCGATCAGGTCCGGATCGACCGTCTCATCCATCTCAATCTCCGACCCGGTGAGTGCACGCAACCGCGAGGCGAGCTCTGCGCGCTGCCCGTCGTCGAGTGGCAGCGCGGTCCGCACCTCGGCCAGCGCAATCCCGCGGTGTCGCCGCAGGAGCTCCGTGAAGCGCTCGATCATGCGGTCGATCGCCCCGGGACGGCCCCGCCGGACCATCAGCAGCACGAGGTTGATCGGCGCCGCAGCGACGCCTCGCCCCATCACGCGTCGCAGCACTCGCTCCTTGTCTGCGAAGGGAACCGCGGGATGCTGGAGCAGGCTTCGCAGCTCCGGATGGCGCATCGTCGCGCCGATCGTCGCCATGTCCCGCTCCCATGCGTCCAGCGTCCCGTCGGCGCGACCGATCTCGAAGGCCGCCTCCGCGTAGCGCCGGGCGGACGTGTCG
>DATCQR010000037.1:0-5365 GCA_036569405.1 Candidatus Limnocylindria bacterium | reverse complement strand
CCGAGCAGGACGAAGAGGACCACCGGCAGGGTCCACGCCACCCCGACGATGGAGAGGGCGGTGGGCAGATTGCTGATCTCGTACACCTGCCACGCCAGCGCCACGCTGAAGAAGCCATCGCCCAGCAGGGAAACGAGCGATCCGGCAGTCAGCAGCGCGAAGTCGCGCTCCTGCAGCGGCTCCAGGAGCCGCATGCGCAGGATTCGGGCGTGCAGAGATCGGAGGAGCAGCGGCATCGATCAGCCCCAGCAGGGAAAAGGTGGTGGGCGATACTGGATTCGAACCAGTGACCTCACGGATGTGAACCGTGCGCTCTAACCGGGCTGAGCCAATCGCCCACGCGGGGTTCGCAGTATACCGATGGGCTTCACGACCCTCAATCGCCGGGGCCTAGAGGCGAACCACCAGCCGGAGCAGCAGCCCAAGCACCAGCATCGCGATGAGCGGCGCCCAGTCGAGCCCCCCGCTGGGGGGCACCACCCGTCGGATCGGCGCCAGGATCGGCTCAGTTGCCTGGTAGATGAACGCGACCACTCCGCCGCCCCCGGTGGGGGCGAGCCAGCTGACGACGACCCGTGCCAGCACGAGCAGCATCAGCGCGCTGACAAGGAGCTCCAGGAAGTTGACGATGACGAGCGGCATCTCAACTTCGAGGATAGCAGCGCGTGCTCAGGCGGGCCGCGGACCGAAGATGGCCGTACCGATCCGAACGAGGGTCGCTCCCTCGGCCACGGCCGCATCGGCGTCCGCAGTCATCCCCATCGACAGCTCGGGCAGCGGGTGCCCGGTCAGCTGCTGGAGCTGGTCCCTCAGCCCTCGCAGCGTGGCGAAGGCCCGCCGCGACTCAGCGGTCGCGGCCCCGGCCGGCCCGATCGTCATCAATCCCGCCAACCGCACAGCGGTCAGGCCGGCAATTGCAGCCGACAGGGATCCCGGGCGCCCGACCGCCTCCTCGAACCAGTCGAGCGCGAAGCCTGCCTTGCTCGTCTCCGCCGTCACGTTGACCTGGAGCAATGCAATCGGCGCCCTCGACTCCTCGGCGGCGATCCGGTCGAGGCGACCCAGCAGCTCGAGTGAGTCGACCGAGTGGATGGCGGCGAACCCGCGCACCGCCGGCCTGGCCTTGTTGGCCTGCAGGCGCCCGACCAGGTGCCACTCGGCTTCGGGCGCCGCGCTCATCTTGGGGATCGCCTCCTGCACGCGGTTCTCGCCGAAGCGGCTCAGCCCGGCGGCGGTCGCGTCGCGAATGACGGCGGTCCCGAATCCCTTGGTGACCGCCACCAGGCGTACGGCGTCCGGATTCCGGCCGGCCGCCTCGGCCGCCGCGCACAACCGTCGCAGCAGCGCGTCGTGACGGGAGCGGATCAGCTCCGCGGTGAGTGGCGGCTCGTCGACGGGCAGCATCGCGGCGGAGTGTCGAGGAGATGCGAACGCCCCGGCCGGACGGCCGGGGCGCATCGGTCCATTGCCGGCCCTATTCGCTCTTGCGCCGGAGGAAGGACGGGATGTCGAGGTCGGTCTCCCCGTAGGTGGGGCGATCAAGCCCGCTGCCACGCACCGGGATCGCCTGCCGCTCGCCGGTGCGGGCGGTGGTCTCGGACGGCTTCTCCCCAACGGCGAAAGGCGAAGCCTCGGGCATCTGGTCCTCCAGCGCCTGGCGCTCGGCCCGGTCGCGCTCGATCTCGGCCAGGATCTCGCGGCTCCGCTCGTCCAGCGACGCCTCGATGCCGGTCGCGACCTCGCTCGCGGGGGTGACGGCTCGGGCGGCCGGTCGCGGCTTGCGGGTCGCGTCGAAGCCGGTGGCGATGACCGTCACCTTGACCTCGTCCCGCATCCGGTCGTCGATCACGGTGCCGAAGATGATGTTGGCCTCCGGATCGGCGGCCTCCTTGATCACCTCGGCTGCCTCGTTGACCTCGAACAGGCCAAGGTCGCTGCCGCCGGTGACATTGAACAGGATCCCGCGTGCCCCGGTGATGTTGACCTCGAGGAGCGGGCTCATGACCGCGGCGCGGGCGGCCTCGACCGCGCGGTTGTCGCCGGTGCCGATGCCGATCCCCATCATGCTCGACCCGGCGTCGCGCATGATCGTCTTGACATCGGCGAAGTCGAGGTTGATGAGGCCCGGCACGGTTATCAGGTCGCTGATCCCCTGCACGCCCTGGCGCAGCACGTCGTCGACCACGCGGAAGGCGTCGAGGATGCTGGTCTTCTTGTCGACCACCTCGCGCAGGCGATCGTTCGGGATGGTGATCAGGGTGTCGCACTTCTCCTTGAGCAGCTCGCTGAACTGCTCGGCAACCAGCTTGCGCCGGACCCCCTCGAAGCTGAATGGCTTGGTGATGACGCCGACCGTCAGCGCGCCAAGGTCCTTCGCGATCTCGGCGATGACGTGGGCCGCCCCGGAGCCAGTGCCACCGCCCATGCCGGCGGTGATGAAGATCATGTCGGCGTCCTTGAGCGCCTCGTAGATCTTCTCGCTGTCCTCCTCGGCTGCGCGCTGGCCAACCATCGGGTCCGCGCCAGCGCCGAGCCCGCGGGTCAGCTTGTCGCCGATCCGGATCTTGTGCGGGGCGTCGCTCTGCAGGAGGGCCTGCGCGTCCGTGTTCACCGAGATGAATTCGACGCCCATCATCTCGGCGCGAATCATCCGGTTGACGGCATTCGACCCGCCGCCACCGACTCCGATGACCTTGATCAGTGCGAAGTGCTCGGCGTCCGAACGGAGCGGCATGAGGGGTTCTCCTGCACAAGGGTGCTGGCTGCTTGCTGGGCGAACCCGGAGCTCGCGCGGGTCTGACCGATTCTAACGACCCGGCACATGCGGCGTTGCCGATTTATCCACATACGCCCGCCGAGTTGTCCACAGCTGTCGAAATTACGGTGGAGGGATTGGCGATTGCTCCACATCACGGAGTTCCGGCCCGCCGACGATCAGCCGGGGAAGAGGCCGCGCAGCCAGTCCATGAAGCGACCGACGCCGCCACCCATCGGCGACCCGACCGTGAAGCTGATCGGCTCGCTGCCGATATGGTGGGCGCCCCACAGCAGCAACCCGATCGGCGTGCTGAAGGCCGGGTTGGAGAGCTGGTCCATCAGCCCGCCGACGCCCTGCGGCGATGCCACCCGGACCGGCATCTGGAGCACCTCGCGGGCCAGCTCGGCGACCCCGGCGAGCCGCGCACCGCCACCCGTCAGCACCACGCCCGCCGGCAGCAGGCCGGCGTGACCCGAGCGCTTGATCTCCTCGCCGATGAGCGAAAAGATCTCGCTCATGCGGGCCTCGATGATCTCGCACAGCTTCTTGCGCTGGATGGTCTGCCCGCCGCCCTCGCCCAGGACCGCCACGTTGAGCAGCTCCTCCGGCGCGATATCGGCCAGGTTGGCGGAGCCGTGCTTGATCTTGATCTCCTCCGCCAGGTCGAGGCTGGTGCGGAGTCCGATCGCCACGTCGTTGGTGACGTTGATGGCGCCCACCGGCAGCACGGCCGAGTGATAGACGGCGCCATCAGTGAAGATGGCCAGGTCCGTCGTGCCGCCGCCGATGTCGGCGATCATGACGCCCAACTCCTTCTCCGTGTCGGTGAGCGTCGCCTCCGCGGCGGCCAGCGAGCTGATCACCAGCTCGTCGATCTCGACATTGGCGTTGGCGATGCACTTCGACAGGTTCTGAATGGAGGTGGCTGCGCCGGCCACGATGTGGGTCTCGACCTCCAGCCGAACCGCGCTCATCCCGAGCGGGTCCTTGATCCCCTCCTGGCCGTCGACGATGTAGCCGCGCGGGATGACATGCAGGATCTCGCGGTTGGAGGGAACCTGGATCGCCTTGGCCGCCTCGGTAGCGCGCGCCACATCCTCGCGGCTCACCTCGCGCTTGTGGCCGGAGACCGCCACCACGCCACGGCTGTTCTGGCTGCTGATGTGGCTGCCCCCGACCGCGACGAAGGCAGAGCTGATCTTGTAGCCCGACAGGCGTTCGGCCTTCTCCAGGCTGGCGGCGATGGAGTTCACGGTCTGGTCGATGTTGGCGACCATCCCCTTCTTCATCCCGACCGAAGGGGCGATCCCATAGCCGATGATGTTGACGTCGCCGCCGCGGCTGACCTCGCCGATGAGCGTCGTCACCTTGGTCGTGCCGGCGTCGATGCCGACCAGGACCGTCTCCCTGTCCAAGCTACCTCCCGTAGGTCCCGCCGCGCTTCCGCGGCACGGGTGCGTCCGAGCCTACAGGAAGTGGCGGCGAATGAGTGCCACGTTTTGGAAGATGCGCAGCCCGAAGGCGAACAGCGCCACCAGGTACAGATCGATCCCCAGCCGGTCGCCGATGAAGGTGAGGGCCGCGGCCACCAGGGCGTTGGTCACGAAGCCGGAGATGAAGATCCGGTTGTCGTAGTGCGCGTCGAGCTCCGCCCGGATCGCGCCGAGCACCGAGTCCAGCCCGGCCAGGATGCCGACCGCGCTGTAGCGCGCCAGGTCCGGGCTGACGTTCACGTTCAGCGCCAGGCCGAGCGCCACGCCTAGGGCCAGGCCTCCCAGGGCAAGCCACATCGGAGATGCATCCTGCGTGCGCCGCGCCGGCCGGTCTCGACCGATCTGCGGGTTCTACGGGCGCCAATATACCCTCCGAGGGTCGCGAGCATCGACCCAGCCCATCTGCGCCTCCCCCTCGAATGAGAAGAGCGTACGGACCGCGGTGACCTGTGCCTCAACGCGCTTCTGGAGCGCCGCGGGCTCACCGAAATCGGAGTTCGGGTAAAGGCCGAAGTCGGCTTGCCAGCTCGGCTGGACCGACACCAGCAGGAAGCCGTCGTTGTCAGTGAGGCGCACGTCGAGGGCGACAGCGGTGGACCCGAGCGCGGCCGGGTCCACCTCCGACAGGCGCAGCGCCGCGGCGAGGCTGGAGGGATCGATCCGATCGCCGGCGGTGAGGCTCCTGCTCTGCGAGCGACGGTCGTCAATGGAGGGCAGTGCGGCGAGGTCGGGGGGCAGATCGGCCCCTGGCGCGAGCTGCGCGATGAGCGTGCCATCCGCGACGCCGACCAGGCGGACGGCGCTCGTCTGCCACACGAAGGTCGCCTCCTTCTCGACGATGTGAACCTGCACCGCGTCGGGGAGGACCGCCTCCACCGTGGCCCGCGAGACTGCCGGCAGGCGCTGGATCTTCGCGGCCACCGCGGCGGCATCGAGCGTGAGCAGGGCGCTCCCATCGAGCGACGCCAGAGCACGCCGCAGCTGGGTGTCCGGGGTGAATCGTTCGCCGGCCCAGGCGACCCGGCCGACCCGCAGCCACGGCCCGTTGACGAGGGCCAGCAGCCCGCCGATCAGCACCGCGCTCAGCACGCCGGCGGCGATCCGACCGGGGGCC
>DATCQR010000036.1:0-10101 GCA_036569405.1 Candidatus Limnocylindria bacterium | reverse complement strand
GCCCGACGACGGGCAAGCACGCGTCGACCACCCTTCGAAGCCATGCGAGCGCGGAAGCCGTGTTCCCGCTTCCGGGCGCGCTTCTTGGGCTGGTAGGTCCTCTTCATGAGTGCGTGCCTGTCCTCGTTCAGCGGCGGCGATCCGGGTCGATAACACAAGAATGGCTGGCGTCTTCGCCAGCCTCACGCGATGGCCCTGTGGTGCGGCCCGTCTCGCTCTGCCCGGCGATTCTAGCGAGGCGCCGAGCGGAGTGTCAAACCTCCAACCCGCCACGGCGGCAACTTGAACGAATCCATTGCCGGTGCCGAAAGGGTGCTGGTACACTACCGCGACCCCCGAGGCCCGACGCCCATCTGACCGGGTCCCGTGCGCCCCGAGGGAGGTCCTCGACCGGTGCCGGAACGCCGCGGCTAGATCGATTGGGAGTTGGCTATCGATGGATGCGAAGCAGGTATGGCGTGCCGTCCTGGGTGAGCTGCAGGTCTCTCTCTCGCCCGCCAACTTCGAGACCTGGCTCAAGGACACGTCGCTCGTGGAACTCGACGAGAACCGCTATCGCATCGCAGCCCCGAACGGCTTTGCCCGGGACTGGCTCGACAACCGATACCGCACGCTGATCAGCCAGACCCTCGCCCGCGTCGTGGGCGGATCGGTCCAGGTCGAGTTCGTGGTGGCCGATGCCCCGGGTCCGGTGCCGGGCCAGTCCGACGACGAGGCGCTCCCGCTGCCCCCCGCCTCTGCAGGCGGCAACACCGTCAACCTGAACGGGCGCTACGCCTTCAGCAACTTCATCGTGGGCAGTGCCAACCGCCTGGCGCACGCCGCCGCCCTCTCCGTCGCCGAGCGGCCCGGACATGCCTACAACCCCCTCTTCCTGTACGGCGGGGTGGGGCTGGGCAAGACCCACCTCATGCACGCCATCGGCAACGCGGTATCGATCAAGTTCCCGCGCAAGCGGATCCTGTACGCGACCAGCGAGAAATTCACCAACGACTTCATCAATTCCATCCGCGAGCAGAAGATGGAGGACTTCCGGAACCGATATCGCCGCATCGACGTGCTGCTGATCGACGACATCCAGTTCATCGCCGAGCGCGAGCGGACCCAGGAGGAGTTCTTCCATACCTTCAACACGATCCACGAGGCGGGGAAGCAGATCGTCCTGTCCAGCGACCGCCCGCCGAAGGCGATCACCACCCTGGAGGAGCGGCTCCGCTCCCGCTTCGAATGGGGGCTCATCGCAGACCTGACCCCGCCGGACCTCGAGACCCGGATCGCGATCCTGCGCAGCAAGGCGGAGGACCAGCTCAACCTGATCCCGGGCGAGGTGATCGAGTTCATCGCGCGCAAGGTGGTGAGCAACGTCCGCGAGCTGGAGGGAGCGCTCAACCGGGTGGTGGCCTACGCGTCCATGTCGGGCATGCCGATCAACAACGAGCTGGCCAGCGCAGTCCTGTCGAACGTCATGTACAACCCCAAGAAGCGCTCCATCACGCCGCAGCGCATCGTGCGCGCCGTCGCCGATTACTACGGGGTCAACCTGGACCAGCTGCGCTCGTCGAAGCGCGACAAGGCAATCGTCGTGCCGCGCCAGATCGCGATGTACCTGATCCGCGAGGAGACTGACATCTCGCTCCTGCGCATCGGCGCCGAGCTCGGGGGGCGCGACCATTCGACCGTGCTGCACGCCTACGACAAGATCGCGCGGGAGCTGGCCGAGAATGACGAGATGCGTCGCGAGGTGAGCGCGGTGCGGGAGATGATCTACTCCGAGTGACCCGGACCTCAGGTCGTGGACAAGACGGCCTGGACGGTGGAGAAACGTCGCGCATTGTGGACGGGTCCGCCGGGTCGCGGAAGGCAGACGGGAGGGTTGTCAACCGGGTGGGGCGAGCCATCCACAGCAGAGGCTCATCACGAGGAAAGATGCCCACCGACGGAAGGCAGTTATCGGCACCGGTGCCGAGCACGGACGAGCGTGACGATCCACACCGTCCACACGCCTACTGGAGACGGCTACGGATGAGTATCCTTCTCTTCGATTCATAGAGTGCCGAACAGGCCGGTGGAGAACCCAAATGGTCGTCAAGGATGAGGTCGGGATGAACGTATCGGTCATGCAGGAAAACCTGGCGCGCGGCCTGGGGGTGGTGGGGCGTGCCGTCAGCAGCAGAGCCACCCTCCCGGTGCTGGCCAACGTCCTGCTCAAGACCGAGAACGCGGGCGTCAAGCTGACTGCCACCAACCTCGAGATCGGGATCAACTGCTGGGTTCCGGGCAAGGTGAGCGATGAAGGGGAGATCACGGTGCCGGCGAAGCTGCTCACCGAGCTCGTCTCGTCGCTCCCGAACCAGCGCATCGACCTCCAGTTCTCAGCGAAGGACCGCACGCTCAAGGTGACGTGCGGAGGGAGCCGCTCCTCGATCAAGGGGATCGAGGCCGACGAGTTCCCGGTCGTGGCCGCGATCGGCGACACGCCGATCACCAGCGCGGACTCGCGCACACTGCGCGAGGCCCTTGGCGAGGTCGTCTTCGCGGCGGCCAGCGACGAGAGCCGCCCGATCCTGACCGGCGTGCTGACCCGCTTTGCGGGGGATCGGATGACGCTCGCCGCGGCTGACAACTACCGCATCGCGGTCCGCGGCCTGGCGCTCGACAAGCCGGTCACCCCGGAGATCACGATCGTCGTGCCCGCCCGCTCCTACCAGGAGCTGATCCGGATCATGCCGGACGCCGAAGAGCCGATCGAGATCACAGTCACGCCGAACAAGAGCCAGATCCTGTTTCACGTGAACGGGATCGACCTGGTGAGCCGGCTGATCGAGGGGCAATTCCCCAACTACGAGCCGGTGATCCCGACCGGGCACACCAGCCGTGCGGTGCTGGATCGGGAGGCGTTCCTGGCAGGCGCCCGGCGGGCAAGCATCTTCGCGCGCGACAGCGCCAATATCGTCAAGATCGAGATCGGCGGCGAGGCTGCGGAGGGTGTCGCGATCACGGCCCATGCAGCCGACATCGGAGATGCAGCCGACGCGCTCGAGGCCACCATCGATGGCCAGCCGACGAGCATCGCATTCAACGCGCGCTACCTGATCGACGTCCTGAGCAACCTTGGGGCCGATGAGGCCGCCCTGGAGCTCTCTGGCCCCCTGGCGCCAGGCGTCATCCGCGGGGTCGGCAAGGACGACTACGTCCACGTGATCATGCCGGTCCGGACCGCATCCTAGGGAGCGGGGCCACGCCGGTGGCCGGAGCAGAGCGGTGCGCCTGACTCGACTCCTTCTCGAGGACTTCCGCAGCTACGCCAGCGCGGAGCTCCACCCCGAACCGGGCCTGACCATCGTGGCCGGCCCGAACGGTGCCGGCAAGACCAACCTGCTGGAGGCGGTCTTTGTCGCCGTCACGGGGCGCTCGCATCGGGCGGGGACGGACGCAGAGCTGGTACGCCACTCCCGGCCCTTTGCCCGCGTCCGGCTCGACCTGTCCGACCCGCAGGGCGCCACGGCACGAGTGGAGCTGCTGGTGCCGGCCGAGGACGCGCCCCCCGAAATCCGCAAGCGGGTCAGCGTCAACGGCCTGCCGCGCCGCGCCTCGGCGATCGGCGACACGGTTCGCGTCGTCCTGTTCCGTCCGGAGGAGATGCTTCTCCTGGTCGGCGCGCCGTCCGAGCGTCGCCGATTCATGGATGCGATCCTCTCGCAGCGCCACCGCGCCGCGGCCCGCGACCTGGCCGAGCTGGGGCGGATCCTCGCCCAGCGCAACGCACTGCTGCGCGCAATCCGGCGCGAGGAGGCGACGCCCGACAACCTCGCGTTCTGGGATGAGCAGCTCGCCGCGGTGGGGGCGCGGGTGCTTGCGGCGCGGCTGGACCTGGTGGCCGAGCTTGCGGCACGGATCCCAGCACTGCACGACGCGGTCGCCCCCGCCGACGAACAGGGAGAGCAGGTGCGTCTGACCTACGCGGACACGCTCAAGGATGCGTGGCCCGAGCGGCCCGCGGCCAGTGGGGCGGCGCCACCGCTCGAGCAGCTGGAGGCGGCATACCGGCGGCGGATCAGCGACCTGCGGGAGAAGGAGCTGTGGAACGGGGTCTCGCTGGTGGGGCCGCACCGCGACGACCTGCGGGTCGAGCTCGCGGGTCGAGAGGTGGCCACGCACGCCAGCCGCGGCCAGCAGCGGACCATCATCCTGGCCCTGAAGTTGGCCGAGACCGACCTGCTCGGATCCGATGACGCCCCGACCCCCATCGTCCTGCTGGACGACGTCTTCTCCGAGCTCGACGCGGATCGATCCGACCGGTCGCTGTCGCTTCTCCTGGAGCGTGGTCAGGTGCTCGTAACGATGGCCGACCTGGCGACGCTCCCCGCCGGACGAAGGGGCGTCACGATCTGGCAGGTCGGCGAGGGGCGCCTCTCCCAGGCGCCGCGGGTGGCATGAGCCGCACCGAGGAGGCCGCCAGCGCCGTGCAGCGGGCGCTGCTTGCATGCATGGGTCCCGGGGCCGCGGAGCAGATCGCGCTGGCCCAGGCGCGACTCGCATGGCAGGAGGCGGTCGCCGCGGCCGGACTCGAGCGCGAGGGGCTCTCGTCCCGGCTCGTCACCGTCCGCGCCGGTACCGCCCAGGTCGAGGCCTCCGAACCGATCCTGGCGCAGGAGCTCGGCCTGCGCGCCGAGGCGCTCATGGCGGCCGCCAACCACCGCATGGATGGGCGGCCGGGGGCGACGATCGTCCTGACCCGGGTCGCCGTTTCGGTGGCTCGTTCCGGGGGTGGCCGCTCCCTATAATCGGGCGCGTCGCCGTCCTTCGCTCGAGTCCGCGGATTCCCGATGAGCAATCGCCTGGCCACCCGAATCGGCCTGTTGGCCGGCGAGGACCGCGCCCCCGACGCGCTCGACCTGGTCCGCTTCCGCGAGCCGACGAGCGGGTCGGAGGTCCGCACCAAGGGCAGCCTCTTCCTGCTGGCGCAGGTCACCGGCGGCGACGCCGCGCTGGGTCGAGCTGCGGCCGAGGCGCTGGAGACGATCGAGCGGGACTACTACTACGACCTCTCCGCCGGCGCCACGGGAGCGATCAGCAAGGCGCTCACCGCCGCCAACCGCCTTCTCTACCACCAGCGATCCCGGCTGGGGTTGACGCGCCGCGGAGGGGTGAGCGTCGTCGCCCTGGTGGTTCGCGGGCGCGAGGGGCATGTGGCCAAGCTCGGGCCTGCCGCCGCAGTCATCGTGCGGGGCGAGCGAATGTTCGAGCTGCCGCCGCCCCCATCCGTGGATGAGGAGGATCCGCGGGTCCGCGAGCGCCGCGTCGCCGACTCGCTGGGTGAGGCGCTCGAGATCAGGCCGTATACCTGGGAGGGGGAGCTGGCCGCTGGCGACCGGGTCGCGCTCCTGTCGCGCAACGTGGCGCAGGTGGTCGGCGTCGAGGAGGTCCAGAGGGCCCTGGCCACCCTGCGCCCGGCGGCAGCGGTCGAGCACCTGCACCAGCTGTTCCAGATCCGGGAGGGCCATGGCTCGGACGGGATGCTGGCGATCGAGCTGATCGAGCTGGCCGCGACGGCCGCCACCCACCAGCTCGAGCCGGTCCACCCCCACGAGGAGCTGGCCGGCCTCCCGGACCGCAGCCCGGTTCCCCTGGCGGATGCGATCGGCCGCACCCTGCATCGGGGCGGCGACGCGATCGACGCGGTCCAGCGCGCGCTGGGGCATGGCCTGCTGGTGGGGGTCAACATGGCACTCGCCTTCGTGCCGCGCCGACGTGCCCAGTACCCGACCAGCATCCCTCGGACTGCGGTCCGCGAAGAGGGACGACGCCGCCGGCGCGGGCTGGTCGGGATCGGCGCCGTGGCCGCGCTGCTGGCAATCGGTGCGAGCGTGGCCAGCCTGCCGAACCCACGACCCACCGATGCCATCCTGCGAGCCTCGATCGCGCGGGCGGCGATCGCCGAGGCGCTGGACCTGCTCGGCACTGTCGAGAAGCGGGTGGATGGGCGCGACCTGATCGACCGCGATCCCACGCGGGCAGCCTCGCTCCTCACCGACTCACTTGCCGCGGTCGAGCGGGCCTCCGAGGCAGGCGTCGCATCGGCCTCGCTCGAGCCGCTGCGTGGTCGGCTCGAGGGTGGCCTGGACTCCATCTTCGCCGTCGGGCGACTCCTGCAGAGCAGCACCGTGGTCGACCTGGCGGCTGCCTTCACGGCGACTGACCCGATCGACATGGTGATGGCCAGCGACGGCTCGCTCTGGGTCGCGGAGGTCGGTCGCGGGCGGGTCATCCGGGTCGATCCGGCGAGCGGAAAGGCGACCGTCCCGTATCGGGCCGGCCAGGAGCTTGGCGGCGTGACGGCCGGCGCCCCGTGGATGATCGCCACCGCGGCGACCGACGTGGTGGTCCTGGATCGGGACCGGCATGCGTGGCGCTTCGACCTGGTCGAGCAGGTCGCGCACCCGATGGGGCTGCCCGGGCTTGCCGCCGTATCGACCGAGAGCCACCTGCTGACCGCTCTCCAGCATCGGCCTCCGCTGGAGATCTTCAACCTGTACCTGGCCGACGCGGCGAGTGGCGACGTGCTCAAGTGGACCCCCGGCGACAGGATCCCCATCCGTTACCCGGATCCGCCCGAGCCATACCTCCTCGAGCCGCCGGACCTGCCGGTCGCCCAGGCGCGCGACATGTTCGCGGATGCCAACCTGTGGCTGCTCCAGCCGCACACCGTGACGCGCGTCAACTTCGGGACGCCGCTTGCCCAGGCGGACTACTCGTTCGACCCGCCACCCGACGGCAGCCTTCGCCCGGATCTCGACTATCGGCTCCTCGACGGCGCAACCATCGGCGAGCGCGAGACCTTCTACGTCTACGACGCGGCCAACGCCCGGATCCTGGCCTATCAGCGTGCCGATGGCTCGTTCCTGCGACAGTGGGTGGCGCCGCGCAGCGGCCCCCAGGCGGGCCTGCTGGACGAGGTTCGGGCCCTCAGCGTGGCCTCGGTCGCGGATGGTCCGCCAGTCGCCTACCTGCTGACGCCGACACGGATCGTCCGCGTCGTCCTCGAGTAGCAAGATCTAGAATCGGCCGGTGAGGCTGATCGAGATGGTGGTCGAAAGCGTGCGGGTGCACATGCTCTCGAGCCAGCACGTGGTAATCCTGAAGGAGTCCGATCGGGAGCGGTATCTGCCGATCTGGATCGGTCCGTCAGAGGCCAACGCCATCGCCATGAAGCTGCAGGGCCTCAACGCGGAGCGTCCGCTGACTCACGACCTGCTGGTCAGCATCGTCGCCGCCCTGAACTCGAGCATCAGCCGCGTCGTCGTCACGCATGTCACCGATGGCACCTTCCACGCCCGGCTCTACCTGGAGACCGCGGACGGCGGCGAGGCCGAGATCGACTCGCGCACCAGCGACGCGATCGCGGTGGCGGTGCGCGCGGGATCGACCATCTACGTCGACGAGCGGGTCCTCGACGAGGCGGGCGTGGAGCCTGACCGCGCCGAACCAGGCGACGTGCCGGATGAGAAGCTCGCCATCTTCCGCGAGTTCGTCAACTCGCTCGACGTCGACCTGGAGAGCGGCGAGAAGGGTCCGCCCAGCGAGGAGCTGGGATCGTGAAGCGCAGCGGCTTCGGGGAACTGGGATCGCTGGCGCACGTGCCAGATTCACACCAGGGGCACATGAGACGCTCGCGCCCCTGCCTGAAGCTGCCAGATTCACGCGGAGCGTGAATCTGGCTCCCGCATCCAACCTCTAGCCGATTGCGCGGTCACCCAGTGTGAATCTGGCTCAAGACCACAGTCGAGGCCCGCTTCGCGGTCACCTGGTGTGAATCTGGCAGGAACGATGGCCCCCGGTCATTTCCGCCGGCCGAGAACCTCCTCGCGCTTCGTCCACAGGTCCCAGCGCAGCTTCGCAAGGTCGCGGAAGGTGCGCAGGATCTTGCCGAGGCTGGCGCCGGTATTGGTGCCGGCAGCGCGCGGAAAGTGATTGACGCCGACCTGGGCGATGCGCACCCCACGCGCCCGCAGCTTGATCAGCAGCTCTGCCGACAGGAACGGCCCCTCTGCATCGAGGCGCAGCCCGTCGAAGACCTCGCGCCGGAAGAGCTTCATGGCGCAGTCGATATCTCGCACGCGAAGCCCGAAGGCCACGGACACGATCGCGTTGTAGGTCTTGGCGATGAAGATGCGGTGGAATGGATCGCGACGCCTGATGCGAAAGCCGATCACCGCGTCGACCGGCTTACGCTCGTCCGCCAACCGATCCAGCAGCCGGCTCATCTCGCGCAGGTCGAACTGGAGGTCGCCGTCCGAGAAGCAGATGAGCTCGCCTCGAGCCTGCTCGAAGCCCGCCTTGATCGCGCCGCCGTAGCCACGGTTCGGCTGGTGGTGGACCCGCACCCGCGGATCGGCCGCGGCAAGCGCATCGGCGAGTGTGGCCGTCTGGTCGGTGGAGCCATCGTCGATCGCCAGGACTTCGATCGAAGGGACCAATGGGCCGATCTGGGAGAGTGCCAGCTCGACGGTCCGCGCGATGTTCTCCTGCTCGTTGTAGGCGGGGAAGAAGAAGGTCAGGCGCGGACGGGCAGACGGCGCGGCATCGGTCACGGGCGGTACCCTAACGCAACCGGCCGCCATCGCGGGGCGTCCCAAACCCGGATGTATACTCCGCCCCACGTTGGCGAACGACAGACCCAGGCGCCGATAGCGAGGTGCCGCCACCGATGACCCGCGACTCCGTCAGGGAGCGGGGCGCGAGGCCAATCGAACGCGGCCTGCCGCTCAGTCCCGCGAACCTGGTCCTCCTGCTCATCGTCGTTGGCGTCCTGCTGCGCCTCCTCATCGCAGGGCCGTACCTTCCATTCAGCGGCCTTCGCAACGACGTTGGCGACTTCGCGATCTGGGCCAACCGGATGGCGGCCGGGGGTCCCGGCCAGTTCTACCAGCCGGGCTACCTGGCGGACTACCCGCCGGGCTACATGTACGTGCTGTGGGGCCTGGGAGCGATCGCCCAGGTGCTCCGGCCGATCACCGGGGTCCTGATCACCCCCGGGCTCGTCAAGCTTCCGGCGATCCTCGCCGATGGAGCGGTCGCCTGGCTCCTCTTCGTCTACGCCCGGCGCTGGGGGAGCGGCTGGCTTGGCTCTTGGAGCGGCGAGCGCCTGGGCATCGTGGCGGCCGTCATCTACCTCTTCAACCCGGGCACCATCTTCGACTCGGCGGTGTGGGGCCAGGTCGACGCGGTCGGGACGCTGGTCATCCTGGCGAGCCTCTACCTCCTCGCCCGAGGCCGGACCGAGGCCGCAGCCGCCGGCGCGGTGATCGCCATGCTGGTGAAGTTCCAGTTCGGCTTCCTGATCCCGGTGGTCGCGGTGGTGGGGATCAAGCGCCACCTCTTCGGCCGCTCATCGGATCCCGATCACGACGGCCGGCGCGACCCGATCCGGGTCCTCACCTCCCTCGCCAGCGGGCTGGGCACCCTGGTGATCCTCATCCTCCCGTTCAGGCTCGCCATCTGGGCACCCGCCGATCCGACCTTCAGCCTCGTAGACCGCCTCATTGCGGCGAGCAACACGTACCAGGGGCTGTCGATCAATGCCTTCAACCTGTGGCGCAACCCGTTGACCGGGCTGGGCGACGCCTACCGCTGGGGATGCGACTCACCGCCGCCCACCTGCTCTGGCGGGGAGGGGATTGCATTCACCCTCGGCTCCATGCTGGTCAGCTGGCAGCTGGTGGGGGCGGTCCTGTTCGGGATCGTCGCCCTGATCACGCTGTGGATGGTCGCCCGTCGCGACGACCCGGCGGGCCTCATGGTTGGCGCACTGACCCTGGCCGTTGCGTTCTTCGCCTTGCCGACCCGGGTCCACGAGCGATACCTCTTCCCCGCCCTGGCCCTGGCGGCTCCCCTGGTGGCTCGCACCTGGAAGTGGGCGGTGCTCTACGGGGTGCTGACCCTGTCGTTCTTCGCCAACGTCTACTGGCTCTACACCACCGACTTCTCATGGGTCGGCGGCGAGTTCCCGATGAACCCCGGCCTCGGACGCCTGGCGATGCCGCGCGACCCATTCCTCGCATCGGTGGTCTTCAACGACACGGGGGTCTACCTCCTCTCGCT
>DATCQR010000035.1:0-9089 GCA_036569405.1 Candidatus Limnocylindria bacterium | reverse complement strand
GCGTCTGGTGACGTGGAACGGTGACCCGGCTCGAGCCGGTCAGCAGGCGGAACCGGTCGTCGAGCCGGGCCGCGATCTGCTCGACTGGGAGCGCGCGGACCCGGGCCGCGGCCAGCTCGAGGGCGAGCGGGACGCCATCGAGGCGGAGACAGATCTGGGCGATCGCCGAGGCGTTGCGATCGGTGATCTTGAATCCGGGGGCAGCCGCGATTGCGCGCTCGACGAACAGTTGGATCGCCTCGTACTGCGGCAGGTCGCCCGAGGTCGCGGCCTCGGGATCGGGGAGGGACAACGACGGGACCGGGAAGACGGCCTCCCCACCGATGGCGAGCCCCTCTCGGCTGGTGGCGACTACGCGCAGCTGCCCGCAGCTGCGCAGCAACGCGTCGACGGAGCGCGCAGTCACTTCCAGGAGGTGCTCGCAGTTGTCGAGAACGAGGAGAACCCGCCGCCCGCGAAGGTACTCGGTCAGCGTCTCCAGGATGGGCTGGCCGGGAGCATGCATCACGCCTACCGCGGCGGCCATCGCCGGGACGACAAAGTCTGGGTCGGTCAACGGACCCAGGTCAACGAACCAGATCCCATCCTCGAACTCGTCGAGCAGCTCGCCGGCGATCTCGATGGCAAGGCGGGTCTTGCCTACACCACCGGGGCCGGTGAGGGTGAGCAGTGGCGTCGAGGCCAGGACGCGCTTCGCCTCCCCGATTTGATCCTGCCGGCCGACGAAGGTCGTCAGTTGGCGGGGAAGATTGTTCGGGCGGGAATCCAGTGATTTCAGCGGCGGGAAGTCACGGATGAGCTCTTGTGCGACGACCTGGAAGAGGTGTTCGGCGGTCGGGAGGTCCTTGAGCTGGTGTTCGCCGAGGTCGAGGAGCAGGACGTCGCTCGGCAGGTCGTCGCCCGCGAGGTGGCGGGTGGTCTGGGAGACGACGATCTGGCCGCCGTGGGCCGCAGCCATGATCCGCGCTGCGCGATGGACATCGAGACCGACGTAGCCGGTCTCGGTGCCGAGCGGCTCTCCGGTATGCATGCCGATCCGAACCCGCAGCGGAAGCGGCCACTCATGGCCGGCCAGCGCCCGCTGACCGTCGATCGCGGCGAGCAGGGCGTTACGAGCCCGCGGGAAGGCGTAGAAGAAGCCGTCGCCGGCGGTGTCGACCTCGGTCCCGCCCAGGGCCCCGAACGCTTCCCGGAGCAGGCGGCGGTGGTCGTCCAGGACGGCCCCGTAGCGGTCCCCCAGCTCGTGCAACAGCCGAGTCGAGCCTTCGATGTCGGTGAAGAGGAGGGTGACGGTTCCCTCGGCGACGCCCTTCATGCGGCAATCGTCCCAACCGGCTGCGCCCACCCTATGCTGAGCCGAACCACAACCGCGGCCAAAGGAGGCGACGTGAGCCTGAGGGAAATCCAGCAGCCGATCAAGGAGCAGTACCGCGGCGATCCGGCGGCAGCCCGGATCACGCTGCGGGCAGCCGGCACCCAGCTCGAAGGCGCAATGAGCTGCTCGGTCGACATCGGGCGGGCATTGTATGCCGCCGAAGCGCACCCGGGAGTCGGCGGACCCGGCGGTGCCGCCTGTTCGGGCGACCTGCTGCTGGGCGCTCTGGCGGCCTGTGCCCAGCTTACCTGCCAGATGGTCGCTGCGAACATGGGCCTGGACCTCGCCGTATCGGTCACGGTCGAGGGTGACCTGGACCTGCGCGGCACGCTGGGCACGCCAGAAATCCCCGTCGGCTTCGAGGCCATCCGCCTTCGCATCTCCGTGGCGGGGGAGGTGGACGCCGAGCGTCTCGCAAAGCTGCAGGATCGGACCGAACGCTATTGCGTCGTGCTCCAGACACTCATCTCACCCCCGTCCATCGAGGCGACATGGTCGATGAGCTGACCGCTCCACGGCTTCGTCACGGAGTGGACGTCGGCTCGTGACGCAGCAACCGCGATCGCGCGGCAGGCGCGCATCGTCAAGCTGACACGACGCGCCTGGGCTGCGGCTTGGGAGTTGGTACCGCATACCGGATCGCGGTGACATGACGGCATCGACGGGAGCGGCCGATGCGGGCAGAATGTGCCGCACGCCGTCCCCCGCGGCACCGAATCATTCCTGAGGCGTTCCTGAGTGCCCATGAACAGCACCCCCGTGCGAGCCAGCGTGTGACGAAGCCCTCACCATCGAAAGAGCTTGCTGCCGCGCAGAAACGGGTCGCTGAGCTCGAGGCACGTGAGGCCGCCCACGAGTCTGCCGAAAAGGTGCAGGCCGCGCTGTATCGCATCGCCGAGACGGCGAGCGCCGCGCAGGACATGCCAACCTTCTACGCGAAGATCCACGAGATCGTCGGCGAGCTGATGTACGCCGACAATTTCTACATCGCGCTGTACGACGAAGAGCGCCAGCAGATCAATTTCCCTTACTTCCGCGACGAAGTTGACCCGGACATCCCCGACCCGAACGTCTGGGATCCTTTCGGAGTGGCTAACGGCCGTGGCTCTACGGCCTATCTCCTGCGCACTGGCGAGCCCCAGTTCTGGGATGCAAGGCGTGGCCTCGAACTGATAGCACAAGGCGAGATCGAGGACCCGGGGGCCGTTTCAATTGAATGGCTCGGCGCGCCGTTGAAGGCCGACGGCAAGACCGTCGGAGTCATCGCCGTCCAGACGTACCGGGAGGACCGGCGGTATGCGCGCGACGACCTGGAGCTGCTCGTGTTCGTTGCGCAGCACGTGGGCGCGGCGCTCGTCCGCGCGCGGGCCATCGAAGAGACCCGGCAACGCAACGCGGAGCTCGCGATCGTCAATGAGATCGGGTCTGCGCTGGCGAAGCAGCTCGATTTCGAAACGATCATCGACCTCGTCGGCGAGCGAATCCGTGCCATGTTCGACTCGCAGGACATGTACATCGCGCTCTATGACGAAGGGACGAACACCCTTCGCTTCCCGTACGACATCGCAGCTGGGAAGCGGCAGGCGACGGACGCGTACGACCTGGGTCCTGGCCTCACCTCGAAGGTCATCCGCACCCGTCAGTCACTCCGGCTGAACACACAGGAGGAAACGGTCGCAGCTGAGGCGATCGTGGATGCCGTTCCAGCCGAGTCATGGCTTGGGGTCCCGATCCTTGCCGGCGAACGTGCTCTTGGCGTCATCGCACTCCAGAGCACACGCCCGCATGCCTTCACCGATGCAGACGAGCGGGTGCTGGGCACCCTCGCCTCGAGCATGGGCGTGGCGCTCGAGAACGCGCGGCTCTTCGACGAGACCAAGCGCCTCCTGGCCGAGACCGACGAACGCGCCGCAGAGCTGGCCCTCATCAACTCTGTCCAGGTCGGCCTTTCGAGCAACCTCGACATGCAGTCGATGTACGAGCTGATCGGCGACAAGATCCGGGACATCTTCGACGCCCAGGCCGTGGATATCGCCGTCCTCGACCGGGAGGCAGGACTGATCCGCTTCCTGTACGAGGTCGAGAAGGGCCAATCGCTGCACACGCCCCCGATCCCGGTCATCGGCCTGCGGCGGCACGTGATCGAGACCAAGGAGCCACTGCTCGTCAACCGCGACCTCGAGGAGACAGCCAAGAAGTTTGGGCAGAAGTACACGCTCTCCGGAGAGCCGACCCTCTCCGCGCTCTACGTCCCGCTCATGCGCGGGAGCGAGGCGACGGGTGTCATATCCCTTCAGAACGTCGACCGGGAGGACGCCTTCTCCGACTCGGACGTGCGGCTGCTCACGACGCTCGCGGCGAGCCTGAGCGTGGCGCTCGAGAACGCCCGACTGTTCGATGAGACCAAGCGACTCCTCGCTGAAACCGATGAGCGCGCGGCCGAGCTGGCGATCATCACCAGCGTCCAGGAAGGATTGGCCGAGAACCTCGACATGCAGGCGATGTATGACCTGGTCGGCGACAAGATCCAGGCGATCTTCGACGCGCAGGTGGTTGACATCGGGATCCTCGACCCGACGGCGAACGAGATCCGGTTCACCTACACCATCGAGCGCGGGGTGCGGTTCCCGAACGAGACAATGCCGTTGATCGGACCACGGCGAACGGTGCTCGAATCGCGAGAGCCACTGGTCTTCAACGAGGACGTGCTCAACGAGGTAAGGAAATACGGCCAGGAGGGTGTCGTTTCCGGCGAGATGCCGAAGTCCTGCGTGTACGCCCCGCTCGTCGCCGGGGGCGAAGCTCGCGGGGTGATCTCTCTCCAGAACCTAGACCGGGAGAACGCCTTCTCCGAATCCGATGTCCGGCTCCTGATGACGTTGGCCGGCAGCCTTAGCGTGGCACTCGAGAACGCTCGGCTGTTCGACGAGACCAAACGTCTTCTTGGCGAGACCGACCGCCGCGCGGCCGAGCTTGCGATCGTCAACGATGTGCAGCGCGGCCTCGCCGCGCAGCTGGATCCGCACGCCATGTACGAGCTCGTGGGAGAGCGCTCCAGCGACGTCTTTGACACCCACGTCGTGGACATCGCGGTCTTCGACATCGAATCCGGCACGATGGGCTTTCCCTTCGCACTCGAGCGCGGGGTGCGGTTTCCGGACGAGCCGCGTCCAATCATCGGCTTCAGGAAGCACGTCCTCGAGACGCGGAAGCCACTCCTCATCGGCGAGAACCTCCCCGAGCGCGCGCAGGAAATGGGCCAGCCCGATCACCTCTACGGAGAGGCGTCCAAGTCGGCGATCTTCGTGCCGCTCCTGGTCGGCAACAAGATCCTGGGTGTCATCTCGCTCCAGAACCTCGACCGCGAGCACGCCTTCGACAACCAGGACATATCCCTTCTTACCACGCTCGCCGCGAGCCTGAGCGTCGCACTTCAAACCGCCCGACTGATCGATGAGACCCAGAAGCGCGTGGCCGAGCTGGCGACCATCAACAGCGTTGGTCAGGCACTTACCACCCAGCTGGAGCTGACACCCCTCCTCGCCATCGTGGGTGAAAAGTTGCAAGAGGCGTTCGAGGCAGACATCGCCTTCATCGCATTGCTCGACGAAGAACGGGGATTCATCGATTTCCCGTACTACGTCGAGCGCGGCAGGCAGGAGCCCCAGGAACCGATCCGGCTTGGCGAGGGCCTCACGTCACAGATCATCCAGCAGCGCGAGACCATCGTCCTCCGGAACGACGATGAGGTCGCGCGATCGATCGTCGTTGGGACCCCCTCGCGGTCATTCCTGGGCGTGCCGATTCTGGTCGGCGACCATGCGATAGGTGCCGTCAGCGTGCAGAGCACGACGCAGGAGAATCGCTTCGGCGAAGCCGATGCGCGGTTGCTCACCACCGTCGCCGCCAACATCGGCGTGGCGGTGCAGAACGCACGCCTGTTCGAGGAAGCGCGGGAGGCGCGCCAGGCGGCCGAGCAGGCGAACGAGGCGAAGAGCTCATTCCTGGCCGCGATGAGCCACGAGATCCGTACGCCGCTGAACGCGGTGATCGGCATGAGCGGCATCCTGATGGACACCCCGCTCAACGACGAGCAGCGCGACTTCGCGGAGACGATTCGCACTTCGGGTGACGCCCTTCTGACGATCATCAACGATGTCCTCGACTTCTCCAAGATCGAGGCCGGTCGCGTCGAGCTGGAAGCCCGTCCCTTCGTCCTCCGCGAGGCGATCGAGGCCGCCCTGGACATCCTGGCGCCGACGGCTGCCAAGAAGGACCTGGAGCTCGTCTACGCCACCGACGAGGATCTGCCCGTCGCGCTGGTCGGCGACGCGGGACGCCTGCGGCAGATCGTCCTGAACCTCCTCTCGAACGCCGTGAAGTTCACCGATAGCGGGGAGGTGCTGGTCACGGTCGGCGGCACGCAGCTCGCGGCAACCCGCCGGGGCGGTTCGGCGCGCTGGGAGATCAGGGTCGACGTGCGCGACACCGGGATTGGGATCCCGGCAGCAGCCATGAACCGGCTCTTCCAGTCCTTCAGCCAGGTCGATGCCTCCATCGCGCGACGGTACGGCGGCACGGGTCTGGGGCTCGCCATCTCGCGCCGCCTGGCGGAGCTGATGGATGGCTCCCTGACCGCGGAGAGCAGCGGCATCCCGGGCGAAGGCAGCACCTTCTTCCTGGTGGCGAGAATGCCCATGGCCGCAGCGGACGCCGTGACCCCACTTCGCTCGCGACGGGTTGAGGCCGACCTCTCGGGAAGGCGCGTGCTGATCGTGGACGACAACGCGACCAACCGCCGCATCCTGGTGGCGCAGACGACCAAGTGGGGCATGGTTCCACGGGAGACCGGCTCCCCGACCGAGGCGCTTCGCTGGCTGGATACGGGCGAGCGGTTCGACATCGTCCTGTCGGATCTGCTCATGCCTGAGATGGATGGCGTCGAGTTCGCTTCCCGCGCATCGCAATCGGCCGATGGCGCAGCCCGTCCCCCAATCGTGATCCTCTCCTCCGTAGGGGTGCGCGACCGCGACGAAGGGATGCTGGCTGGCTGGCTGGCGAAGCCGGTCAAGCCATCGGCACTCCACGACACGATCGCCACCATCCTGCTCGGCGGCGTGGCGGCCCAGGCTCTGCCGGCAGCCTCGACTCAGACGACGGGCGCGGGCGCCAAACCGCTCGGCATCAAGCATCCACTGCGAATCCTGCTGGCCGAGGACAACGCGGTCAACCAGAAGCTGGCGCTGCGGCTACTGAGCCAGATGAGCTACACCGCAGACGTCGCCGGTGACGGGCAGCAGGCGATCGACGCGCTCGAGCGCGACGAGTTCGACGTGGTACTGATGGACGTGCAGATGCCCGAGCTCGACGGCCTCGAGGCGACGCGCCGTATCCGTGCGCGTTGGCCGGACCGCCAACTCCAGATCGTGGCCATGACCGCGAACGCCATGGCCGGCGACCGGGAAGCCTGCCTGGCGGCAGGCATGGACGATTACATCAGCAAGCCGATTCGCCCCGCGGAGCTGGCCGCGGCGTTGGAGCGCGTGCCAATGGCAGCCGCCCGGATTGTTCAGCGTCGGCCTCGGAAGGCAACCAAGGCGAAGGCAAAGTCCAATGCCCGAGCCTGACCTTCCTGTCGTCGATGAGCGGATCCTGGCCGAGTTGATGGCGAGCACCGGAGATGACATCGGCTTTGTTCGGGAGCTGATCCAGACCTACCTGGCCGACACGCCACTGCAGTTCGATGGGATGAGCGAGGCGGTCGAAGCCGACGATGCCGCGGCCCTCGTCCGGCCGGCGCACACCCTCAAATCGTCCAGCGAGACGGTGGGAGCCATGCGCCTGTCATCCATTGCGCGCGAGCTGGAGATGGCCGGGCGAAGTGGCAGCCTGGATGCGACGGCTCGCACCGGCCTGGACGCTGCGCGCGCCGAGTGGCTGGCGGCTGCCGGGGCGCTCGACGCGTTTCTCAAGCGGAGACCCGCCGAATGACCGCCGTCGGGAAGGCACTCGTCGTCGACGACAGCTCCGTCAACCGCCTCCTGCTGGTGCGTCGGCTCGAGGCGTTGGGGCTGGAGGTGATGCAGGCGGAGAACGGCGTCCTGGCGCTCGAGCTGCTGGCCGCCAATCCCGGCGCCGTCGACGTGGTGTTGCTGGACGTTCTCATGCCCGAGCTCGACGGCTACGAGACGCTCGCCGCTATGAAGGCAGATCAGTCAACGCGACACATCCCTGTCCTCATCGTCTCGGGCGTCGAGGAGCTCGACAGCGTGGTTCGGTGCATCGAGCTGGGTGCGTCGGACTACCTGACAAAGCCGATCAACGCGTCGATCCTGGCCGCGCGTATCAACGCATCACTTGCCGCGAAGCGCCTGCACGACGTCGAAGTGGAGTCGTTCGAGCGGCAGACGGCCCTCAACCGCACGATCGAGCGGCAGAAGCAGGAGCTCAGCCGCTTCCTGTCGCCGCAGATCGCCGCGCTCATCTCTTCGCCCGAGGGAGAGCAGCTTCTTGCCGGCCACCGCCGCGAGGTCACGGTCGCCTTCTGCGACCTTCGCGGCTTTACCCACTTCGCGGAGCAGGCGGGTCCCGAAGAGGTCATGACCCTCCTCAGCGAGTATCACCGCCTGATGGGCGAGGCGATCACGGAGCAAGAGGGGACGCTGGAGCATTTCGCCGGCGACGGCGTGATGGTGTTCTTTAACGACCCGATTCCCCAGGAAGACCACGTCGAGCGTGCGGTGCGGATGGCCGTTGCCATGCGCGATCGCTTTGTGGAGCTGGCATCCGCCTGGCGGCAGCGCGGGTACGAGCTGGGCTTCGGCGTGGGGATCGCCGTCGGGGATGCGACCCTTGGGCGCATCGGCTTCGAAGGACGGCACGACTACGGCGCCATCGGCAACGTGACCATCCTCGCCTCGCGCCTCTCGAGCCAGGCCCAGGCCGGCCAGATCCTTCTCAGTCCTCGAGCACAGACCATGCTGCAGGGGCTGATCGAATCCGAATCCGTTGGCGAGCTGACCCTCAAGGGCCTCACCCGTCCCGTCCTCGCGAGCAACGTCGTCGGGTTGCGCTAGCTCAGGCTCCCCACTGCTGGGCAAGCCAGGCCAGCAGCTGCGTCGTCCAGCCGCGCGCCTCGTTTGGTGCGTCAAGGGCGAGGCCCATGCCGTGCGGCCCGCGGGGAAACAGCGTGAATTCGACCGGTACCCGCGCGCGACTGCACGCCTGAGCGAACAGTTTCGAGTGCGTAAACGGCACGAGGGCATCGTCCGCCGTTGTCCAGATGAAGACCGGCGGGTGGCCAGGCTCGACGTGCAGCTCGTTGGAGAACTGTCGGCGCAAGGTCTCGTTCGGATTGTTCTCGCCGAGGAAGTTGTCGACGGAACCGATGAACGCGCCCGGGCTGTATCCGTCGATGAATGAGATCACCGGATACCCGAGCACGACCAGATCGGGTCGTGCCAAGACGCCCGTCGCCAGGTCGTCCCTGGGATCGAGATAGAGGGAAGGCTGGGTGCTGATCAATGACGCCAGGTGCCCACCGGCTGAGTAGCCGAGGACGGCGACCCGGCGCTCGTCGATCCCCCACTCACGCGCCCGCGACCGGACCAGTCGGATCGCCCGGGCGCCGTCGGCGTAGTTCGCCGGATAGAACGTGTGCGTGCTCCGGGCACCGTAGGCCGCCTCGATGCCGACCATTCCCTGCGTTCCGATC
>DATCQR010000034.1:0-4766 GCA_036569405.1 Candidatus Limnocylindria bacterium | reverse complement strand
CGGCGTGGCGCAGGAGGATTCGGCTATGACCCGATCTTCATGCTGCCCAGCGGCATCACCACCGCCGAGCTGCCCGAGGGCGAAAAGGACCTGATCTCGCATCGTGGTCAGGCGGTCGCTGCCGCGCTGCCGCGCCTGCGGGCGCTGACGGCGGTGGCCTGATGTCCGGCGAAACGTCGACGCCCGGGCCGGTCGCCAGCCAGCCCGCGGAGCCGCCGCATGTCGGGCTGGCGGCCGGTCGGGGAGTGACCGTGGTGATCCCGACCTACAACGAGCGCGAGAACATCGAGGGACTCGTGGATGCGATCCTCGAGGCTCTCCCAGAGGCCACCCTCCTCGTCGTCGACGACAACTCGCCCGACGGTACCGGCTCCCTGGCCGACACGATGGCCGCTCGCGAGCCACGGCTGAATGTCCTGCATCGGGCGGGCAAGGAGGGGCTGGGTGTCGCCCTTCGGGATGGCTTCCGCTGGGCATTGGCGCGCGGTGAGACGAAGGCGGTGGTGCAGATGGATGCCGACTTCAGCCACGATCCGCGCGACCTGCCACGCCTCCTGGCACCCTTGATGAGCGGGTCCGACCTGGCCCTTGGCACGCGCTACATGCCCGGCGGCGGAACCATTGGCTGGCCGCTCCGCCGCAAGCTGATCAGTCGAGCCGGGACCCTCTTCGCCCGCGTCATGCTCCTGCTGCCGTATCGGGACCTGACGGGCGGCTTCAAGGCCTGGCGACGCGAATTGCTTGAGGGAATTCGCCTTCGCGAGGCAGATGCCAGCGGATACGGCTTCCAGATCGAGACGACGTGGTGGGCCCATCGGCGGCGGGCTGTGGTGACGGAGATCCCGATCATCTTCCGCGAGCGGGTGGCGGGCAGCTCGAAGATGAGTGGCGGGATCGTCGGTGAGGCATTGGCGCTCGTCCTGCGCCTCCGGCTGGAGGCGATCCGGGACACTTTCCGACGAACCAAATGAGGCCCGGTCGAGGTGCTGGCACGTGCAGGGCCCATCGGCTAGCATGGCGCCTCGCCCACTGTCGGAGACGTCCCTCTATCGCCCTGCGGAGAACCACGCGCTAGATGTCGTTTCGCAACCGCCCGGTCCTTGACCGCAAGCACCGCCCACGCTGGCAGGACGAGCTGCGGACCCAGCAGCTGATCGTTGCCGGATTCGCGATCGCCATCGCGGTGGCGATCGGGATCTTCGGGGCTGCCGCCTGGAGCGACCACTACGAGGCCCACCTGCGACCGGTCGCCGCCGTCGGCGATGTGACGTACACCCTCGACGACCTCACCGATCGGATGGACGCAATCAGCGCCGAGCTGCAGGCTCGCTACGAGGACCTGCAGGGACGGCTGGGAGGCGTCCGCGACTCCCTCATCCAGCAGGCGCTGCAGTCGATCCAGGACGCGCTCTCCGCCCTTGCTCCCACCGCCGCCGATTCGCTCGTGCTCGGGCGAGTGCTGAGCAGCTCGGCGGGTCGCTACGGCATCTCGGTGAGCGACGAGGCGGTCAGCGCCGAGGTGACGAAGCGCCAGACGGTTCCTGAGCGACTGAAGCTGTCGATCATCACGGTGGCTGCCCTTCCGAAGGACGCTGCGTCCGGCGCCAAGGCCACCGACGCCGACTGGGCGCGCGCCGAGAAGGAGATCAACGCCATCGCCAGCGCCATCAAGGGTGGAGCGGACTTCGCGGCGACGGCCAAGGAGAAGAGCGGCGACTCCTCGGCCGCGGCCGGAGGTTCGCTCAGCTGGATCGAGGCCGACGACCCGCTGTACAGCACCTACTTCGCCGATGCCGAGAAGGCTGCCAAGGGCGATCTGGTCGGCCCGATCAAGGGCGACACCGGGTATCGGCTCGTGCGCGTTGACGACAGGAAGGCGGCAGGCACCAACCAGCGCCTGAAGGATCTCCTCGCTGCCGCAGGGGTGAGCGATGCCGAGTACCGCGCCTACGTTCGCGGTGACCTGCTGAAGTCAGCCTTCGACGACCACTTCATGACCAAGGTCATGGTTCCCTACCAGCCCCAGCGCGAGGTGGCGCAGATCTTCATTGCCGCACAGAAGGGGATCCCGGTGCCCCAGCAGCGGGTCAGGCACTTCCTTGCCCAGCCGCTCCCGGGCGCGACCGACCAGTCAAAGGCGACCGATGCGCAATGGGCGGCAGCACTGGCTCGCGCCGAGGCCTTCCGCGTGGCGGCGAGCAAGCCCCATGCGGACTGGTACGTACTCGCCAAGCAGAGCGACGACACCGGGAGTGGAAGCCGCGGCGGCGACCTGGGATGGTACGACCCCGGCTCTTCGACCTTCGTGCCGGAGTTCAAGGCTGCGATCGCCAAGCTCAAGGTCGATCAGCTCAGCGAGCCCGTCAAGACGCAGTTCGGGTATCACGTCATCGAGGTCGTGGCTGAGCGCATCACCGCGGCGGTCCAGGCCGATCAGATGGTGACCACCCTGCGGGCGCATCCCGACCAGTTCGCCCAGGTCGCCAGGGACCAGAGCGAAGATGCCGACAGCGCGGCCAAGGGTGGCGACCTTGGCTGGGTCATCCCGTACCAGTTCGAGAAGGAGCGGGTGGACGCGATCTTCAAGCTCACCAAGCCAGGCGAGATCAGCGACCCGATCACGACGCCGACCGGCATCTACATCTTCAAGCTGCTGGCGACGGCGGAGCTGCGCTGGGTGCCGACCCAGCAGCTCACATCGGTGCGACAGACCGGGTTCGACCAATGGCTCAGCGAGATTCGCAATCGCGCCGTGACCTGGACCGACCCCCAGTTCGTCGCTGCGCCCAGCTCCGGATGAGATCCCGGGGCGCCACGACGTCCCGCGGCATCGACGGCCTCCTCGCGGCGGCGGGACTCGATCCGGCACTCGGCGTTCAGGTCGTGTCCGGTCGGCGACTGGCCTCCATCGCGTTCGATCCATCCCTCCCGCTCGTCCTCCTGGCCGAGCCCGCCGCCCGCGAAGCGCCCTCTGTCCTGCCGGGGCGGCACGCGCGCAAGGGGTCGCGGGAGGTGCTGCTTTCCCTGTACCCGCAT
This sequence comes from Candidatus Limnocylindria bacterium, assembly GCA_036569405.1. Taxonomy (GTDB): domain Bacteria; phylum Chloroflexota; class Limnocylindria; order QHBO01; family QHBO01; genus CF-167. The sequence goes on along the minus strand of DATCQR010000034.1, from coordinate 1,730 downwards.
GACCACCCCGTACAGTCACTGCCGGATGGAATGCCCCGGTTCCTGGAGAGCCTCAGCGACGAGGAGCTGTGCGGCGCCGACTGGCTGGTGCCCGCCCTCAGCGCGCTCGACAATCTCGCCTCGCCGCACGGCATGGCGGCCATCTCGGCTCGGCTACGGGCACCCGACGGCTGTCCGTGGGATCGCAAGCAGACGCACGCCACTCTCCGCCCATTCCTGCTGGAGGAGGCGTACGAGACCGTCGACGCCATCGAGGGTGGAGCACCCGAGGACCTCGCGGAGGAGCTGGGCGACCTCTTCCTGCAGATCATCCTGCATGCCCAGCTGGCCGCCGAGGAGGGGGCCTTCGACCTGACCGATGTCTATCGCAGGCTCGGCGCCAAGATCATTCGACGGCACCCGCACGTGTTCGGCGACGTCGAGGTCAGCGGGGCGGAGGAGGTGCTCCGCAACTGGGAGGCGATCAAGGCGATCGAGCGCCAGGACGCGGGCGGCCCGCCCTCGGCGTTCGACGGCATCGCCCGCGCCCTCCCGGCCCTCGCCGCTAGCCGCGAGATCCAGGAGCGCGCCTCATCGCTCGGCTGGGATTGGCCGGCGATCGATGGGGTCTGGGAGAAGGTCGATGAGGAGCTGGCCGAGCTGCACGAGGCCGAAGCGATCGAGGGCGATGCCGGCCGTGACGCCCGCCTCCATGAGTTCGGCGACGTCCTGTTCGCGGCGGTCAACCTGGCGCGCTGGCTGAAGCTCGATCCTGAAGAGGCCTTGCGGAGCGCCAACCGCCGCTGGATCGAGCGCTATGAGCGGGTCGAGGCGCTCGCATCGGAGCGCGGCCTGGTCCTGATCGAACTCTCACCCGACGCCAAGGATGCGCTCTGGAACGAGGTCAAGGCCAGGGGATGACGTAGCGCGAGCGCGATGCTGTAGTCTCAGCAACCAACCCGCGGGGCGTAGCGCAGCCTGGTAGCGCACCTGCTTTGGGAGCAGGAGGTCGCCCGTTCGAATCGGGCCGCCCCGACCAACCTTCTGGGTCACGTGCGCCGCGTTCAGCGGCATCGCGCGATGCTCAAACGCTGAAGGCGACTGCATTGCGTGCCCGGTACCTTGCGACTAGGCGGTGCCCGAATGCCACGGAAGGTGGTTCAGGTGGGGTTAGTACCTTTGCGCATATCTCGAGCAAGCCCCTAGACTAGCCAGCAGGCGGGCAGCGGCAATTGCAGGCGCTTCCGACGGCCCGGAAGCCCTGAGTGAGGAATGTGAAAACCGAGCTGATCTTCGTCCTTGTCAGCGGTGCACTGGCCGCGCTCGTCGGTCTTGGGGCGTTCGTGGCGGTTCTCCGAGGATGGAGTGAGCGGACTCCTATCCCGGCCCCCGCACCGAACGCAACGGACGACACGCTGGCTGGAACGCCCCTGGCGACTCCCTCGCACGATGCCGTCGTGCGCGTGGTGTGGTGGGTCGCGATCGCGGGAGTGCTGGTCGGAATCGGCATCTCAAACGCGTTTGCGACGAACCGAGTGGCGATCTATGCCCTCGGCGGCGCCGCCGTGGTGATCGTGGTCGTCCTGCACGAGATGCTGCCGCGTCGGCTACGGGGCCGCGCAAGCGTGGCCGTGGAGGTAGTCGCCGCACTCGCCCTGGCCACCGGCCTGGTCTGGCTGACCGGCGGCGCCAACTCGCCCTTCGTCTTCCCCTTCGACCTGCTGGTCGTGGCTGCGGCGCTGACCATGGGG
>DATCQR010000033.1:0-4836 GCA_036569405.1 Candidatus Limnocylindria bacterium | reverse complement strand
GTGGCCGAAGCTCGAGGCGATCCAGCCCTCGGGCGTCGGCACGCTGATGCCGGTCTCATTGTCCTCGCAGACGAAAAGGATCGGCATCGGCAGGCCCAGTCGGACGGCATAGCGGGCGGTGTTGATCGCCGCCAGGGCAGTGGCGTGGTTGACGGTGGCGTCACCGAACGAGCAAAGCACGATCGCGTCATCGGGCAGGTCCGTCGCAACTCCGAGCCGCCGCGCCCTGGCAAGACTGAAGGCGAGCCCCATCGCCTTGGGGAGATGACTCGCGATGGTCGAGGTCTGAGGCGGGACCCACAGGGGCCGGCTGCCCCACACCTTGTGCCGGCCCTGCGCGATCGGGTCGTCGCTGCTGGCGACGATGCCGAGCAGCGCGTCGAACGCCGGCGTGCTGCCGGGCAGCTGCCGAGCGCGCGCCATCATCAGCGCACCGGACCGATAGTGCAGGAAGGCCGGGTCGTTGATGCGCAGCTGCGCGCCCACCACGACGTTGTTCTCGTGGCCGGCGCTGCTGATGGTGTAGAAGCTGCGGTTCGTCTTCTTCAGCTCACGCGCAGCCACGTCCAGCTGGCGCGAGGTGAGCTGGTCCTCGAACAGCTCGACCGCCTTGCGCGCGCTCAGCCCGCTTCCCTGGCGCAGCGGGGCGTCTGGAGGCAGCACTGTCGCGGAGGCAGCCGCCTGCGCGAGGTATGCGTCGAGCGATGCCTCGACGATGGCGACGCGGTCGAAGGTCATTGCAGGTGCGGCCCTCGGTGGTGTCGGAGGCGGGGGGTCCGGCCATGATACCCGCCGAGTAAGCGGCTGATAAGCGGGCAGTAAGGTCGGCAGCTGTCTCCTTGCACGGCACCGATCCGTGTCCTCCATCGTGGCGCGGCGGTTGCCGTCGGGGAGCAACGCGCATGCCAGGCCTGATGCCAGCGCCAGGTGCCCACACCGGGGGCGGCTGGCCGAGCTGAAGACGCGCTCGATCAGCCGCCGAGCGAAATCAAGACGATGCCGATGACGGCCAGGGCGACAGCCAGCAGGCCAAGCCGCGGCAATGCCTCGCCCAGGAAGGCCCGCGCCAGGAGCATGGTCGCCAGCGGGTAGGTGCCCGAGAGGGCGGCGGCGATGCCGACCGGAATAGTCGCGAAGGCCAGGACCACCATCCCGTTGGCCGCCACGTCCAGCAGCCCGGCGAGGGCGACGAGCGGGACGACCGCGCCGAGCCGCGATCGGTCAGCCCGCAGCAGCGCGCTGCCGCCCACCACCAGCGACGCGGAGCCGCGGCTGGCAACCAGCGCCCAGAGCTGGTCGTGCTCGGAAGCGCGGTCGAGGAATATGAACCAGAGGCCGAAGCCGAGCGCAGCGACCAGTGCCAGCAGCAACGCTTCGCGGCTCACGCCGCGCGTGGTGGCACCGCTCGCCGCACCGATGGCGAGCACGGCGCAGCCGACTCCCGCCAGCTGCAGCGGCTGGATGACGCCGCCGAGCAGCAGGGTGCCGATGGCGAGCGGTATGAGCACTCCGCCGACCCCGCTGACAGCGGAGACCAATCCCATCGCCCCCATCGCCAGCCCGCGGTACAGGGCCGCCAGTCCCAGCCCGCCGGCGACGCCGCCCAGCGCCCCGAGGAGCAGGGTCGAGGGGGCGGGCAGGGATGGGCGCAGGATCGCGACCGCGACGAGCAGCAGGATGAAGCCGACGATCTGGGCCCCGCCGGTGACGAGCATGCCGCCGGCGCGCCGAGCGGCCAGGCCGCCGGCAAAGTCGCCCGTGCCCCAGGCCGCGGCCGATCCCACCCCGAGCAGGACGCCAGGTTCGATCAGACACCTCCCGATTCAGTCGCCCGGGAATGTACCAGCCAGCCACGGGGCTGCTTGACATGCATCGGGCGGGACCGCCAGAGTGCCCCAAATCTCCGGCGCAGCGAAGGGAGCTCGTGGCCTTCAACCGATGACCGCTTCCGCCGACACCCAGCTCCCGGGTAAACCCAACCCCGAGCCAGCACAGCGCGCAGCCGCGATCACGCTCGAGCACCTCGTCAAGCGATTCGGTGACGACGAGATCGGACGGCGCGTCGCGCAGTTCGTCGTCCACGACGGCACCTTCCCGGTGACCGCGGTCGCCGGCATCGATCTGGAGATCCTCGACGGTGAGTTCTTCTCGATGCTCGGTCCGTCCGGGTCGGGCAAGACCACGACCCTGCGCATGATCGCCGGATTCGAGGCCCCGACGGAGGGACGCATCTTGCTTCACGGCAAGGACGTGACGGGCGTCCCGCCCTTCGACCGCGATGTCAACACCGTCTTCCAGGACTACGCCCTCTTCCCGCACATGACGGTGGGGGACAACGTGGCCTACGGGCTGATGGTGCGCAGGATCCCCGCCGGCGAGCGCGCAGCGCGAACCGCCGAGGCGCTTCGCATGGTGCGCCTGGAGGGCTACGAGAAGCGGCGGCCGGCGCAGCTGTCGGGAGGCCAGCGGCAGCGGGTGGCGCTGGCCCGCGCACTCGTCAACCGGCCTCGCGTCCTGCTGCTCGACGAGCCGTTGGGCGCGCTCGACCTGAAGCTCCGCGAGGAGATGCAGATCGAGCTGAAGGAGATCCAGGGCCAGGTCGGCATCACCTTCATCTACGTCACGCACGACCAGGAAGAGGCGCTGGTCATGAGCGACCGGATCGCTGTCTTCAACCGCGGGCTGATCGAGCAGGTGGGAACGCCCGCGGATGTGTATGAACACCCGCGGACCGCCTTCGTGGCGGCGTTCGTCGGAACGTCGAACCTGCTCACGGCGGCTGCGGCGCGAGACATCCTGGGAATGGATGGCACCTTCACCGTCCGACCGGAGAAGATCCGCATCGGCGCACCTGAAGATTCGGTGGCCCCGGACGAGCATTCCGCCCTTGGGCGGATCAGGGAAGTGGTGTACCTTGGCGCCGATACCCGCTACATCGTCGCCCTGGACGCCGGTGGCGAGCTGATCGTGACCCAGCAGAACCTCCAGGCGTCCTCGATGGAGGCGCTCGCCGCCCAGGGTCGGGCAGTCCGGCTCATCTGGCAGCGCCAGCACGTTTTGGCCCTCAAGGGCAGCACGACCACGTTGGGGGAAGGAGAGGGAGCGGAGACTTGATGCGGAGACTTTCGATTCCGGCAGCCCTGGTGACCATCGGCATCGTCATGGCCGCCTGCGGCTCGTCGGTGCCGAGCGGGGCCCCGACCTCGCTGGGGGACAACGAGAAAGACCTCAACCTGATCATCTGGGACGGGTACGCCGAGCGCGGCGAGGTCGACAAGGCCTACGACTGGGTCACCGGCTTCGAGGCCGATACCGGCTGCAAGGTTCACACCACCCCGATGAGCGACTCGGCCAACGGCGTGCAGCTGCTCAAGAGCGGGCAGTACGACGGCGGCTCGTTCTCCGGCGACGCCACGATCCGGCTGATGGCGGCGGGCGACGTGGTCCCCGTCAACGTCGATCTGATCCCGAACTACGCGGACGTCTTCGCCGGCCTCAAGCTCAAGGACTTCAACTCGAAGGACGGGGTCCCGTACGGCGTACCGCATGGACGCGGCCCGAACCTTCTGATGTGGAACACGGACGTCGTCACCACCGCGCCCACCACCTGGGATCCGATCTTCGAGGGTGGCGCCGATTACGCCGGCAAGATCAGCGTCTACGACTCGTCCATCTACATCGCCGATGCGGCCCTGCACCTGATGCAGAAGAGCCCCGACCTGGGGATTACCAACCCCTACCAGCTCAACGACAAGCAGTTCGCGGCAGCCATCGCCCTGCTGCAGAAGCAGCGCGACAACGGCGCCGTGTACTGGGGCCTGCTGACCGACCAGGTGCAGTCATTCGAGGCGGGCGATACCGTCATCGGGACGACCTGGCCGTACCAGGTCAACCTGCTGAAGGCCGAGGACCCGCCGGCCCCGGTCGAGGCGACCCTCCCGACTGAGGGCTCGACCGGCTGGTCCGACACCTGGATGATCGCCAAGAACGCGGCTCATCCCAACTGCATGTATCGCTGGATGAACCACATCCTCTCCGCGGACGCCAACGCGCAGGCGACGGTGTGGTTCGGAGAGGCGGCCGTCACGCAGAAGGCCTGTGACGCGGCCGAGGCGATCGCCCCAGGCCACTGCAAGGACCAGCACGCCAGCGACGAGGCGTACTGGGACAAGATCTGGTACTGGACCACCCCACAGGCCAACTGCGCCGATGCGGACGACGCGACGACATGCAAGGACCAGGATGCATGGGTCGAGGCCTGGAGCACGTTGCGGGGTACCTGAGCCACGATTAGCTAGCCTGCAGAGTCTGTCTCCCCGGGAGGTCCGCCGCCCGGGGAGACTCATCGTCATGAGGTGAGCGCGCAGGGTCGATGACCGCTCCAGTCGTCGCCGGCGAATCCGGCGAGCCAGTCGAGGGTCGCGGGCGACGGTTCGCCCGCTGGCTCTATCCGCGACGACGCGCGCAGCTATGGCTGCTGCTCGCGGCACCCGTGCTCTGGATCGGTCTCGTCTATCTCGGCTCGCTGCTGATCCTGCTGCTGAACGCGTTCTGGGCCAAGGACGCCTTCACCGGCAATGTGACCCCGTTCGATTGGACGCTGAAGGCATTCGCCGACATCCTGACCAAGCCGGTCTACGCCATCGTCGCCGGGCGAACGGTCTTGATCGCGGTGCTGGTCACGATCACTGACGCCCTGCTGGCCTTCCCGATCGCGTACTACATGGCTCGCATCGCCTCTCCTCGCCGGCGGGGGGCACTGGTGGTGGCGGTGCTGCTGCCTCTCTGGGCGGCGTACCTGGTGAAGACCTTCGCGTGGCGAACGATCCTGCAGGG
>DATCQR010000032.1:0-10021 GCA_036569405.1 Candidatus Limnocylindria bacterium | reverse complement strand
CCTTCGGCTCGGCAGCCGCTGCCTTCTTCGTCCTCGGCCTGGTGGTGCGTGGCGCCGCCTTCTTCTCCGCCTTGGCCGGCGCCCCGGCGACGGCCTCGCTCGCATCCGCCTTCGCCTTCGCAGTCTCCCGCTTGGCCGCCGTGGGGTTGATCGTATCGATGCGGACTCGGGTCATGTGCTGGCGGTGCCCTGTCCGGCGTCGATACTTGACCTTCTGCTTGAACTTGAAGATGACCAACTTGGGCCCCAGCGCCTCGCCGAGGATCGTGGCGCTCACCGAGGCGCCGGCCACGGTGGGGGTGCCGATGGTGACGTCGTCGCCGTCGCCGATGAGCAGCACGCGATCGAAGGACACCTGCGCACCGGCCTCGCCAGGTACACCGTCAAGGCGCTCGAGCATGAGCTCGGTGCCGGCCTCGACCCGATATTGCTTTCCGCCGCTGCTGAGGACGGCGTACATGATCATCTCCGGAGCTGCGAAATGGATGCGTTCCAACCGAGGGGCCACGTTCCGAACCGACGCACGGCGAAGCCGCCAGACGATGCGCCCGCGGGACGACGAGTCTACCGGGCGATCGGGGGAGTGTCAACGAACAGGAGCCGCGTCCGGACCGCCGGACCCGCTCGCACCGGCAGGTCGAGCGCTCCCACGACGTCCTCCGGCCTCCCGGCCCCGCTGGCATCGAGCCGCAGCACGAGCCGCAGCCTTCCCGAATGCGCCTCCTCGTCCACCTCCAGCACCTCGGCGTCCTCCAGGAGCGGGCGAAGGTCGCGAGGCCCGGCATCGGCCCGCCGCTCGCTCTCTCCTCGTCGCCGCATGCCGGGCAGCTGCGGCGCGGCCAGGAGCCTGACGATCGCTCCGCGCAGTGCATCGCTGGTCAGCTCCGGCCCGTCGTGCACCTCGACCTCGTACTCAGCTGCCCGCAGCTGGGAGGCCGCCGACGGAAAGCCATGCCAAACCTCACGTGCGTCGACCACCTCGATCCCCTCGGGCAGCAGCTCGGCGGCCGCCTGGATGCGATCGAGCGGGACGAGATCGTCGAAGTAGGCGTCCAATACCTCCCCCCGCAGCTCGATCCCGACCGGCAGGTTGGCTGCGAACTTCAGCCTCGGTCGCGGATGCTGCGCGTTCGACGTCGCCAGCGGCAGGCCAGCCTCGCGGAACGCGCGCTCGAACTCGCTCATCAGCTCCGCCTGCCGAATCCGCAGCGCAGGGTGACGCCTGGCGAAGAGGATCTGCCAGCGCTGACGTGGCTGGTCGCTGTTTCTGGTGGCCATCGGTCCAACGATGGTACCGCGCGGTCAGAAGGTCGGCTTCGAGGAGTGCACCCGGACCGACTGCAGCAGCCCCATCCCGAACAGCAGCGAGATCATCGAGGAACCGCCGTACGTGATGAACGGGAGCGGGATGCCGGTCACCGGCATGATCCCCGTCACCATCCCGATGTTCACCGTGATCTGGAACAGGAGCAGGCTGGCGAGACCGGCGGCGATGCCCGCCCCGAACAGATCCCGCGCTCCCCAACCGATGCTCAGGATGCGCCAGATCAGCAGGGCGAAGAGGGCCAGCAGGATCATTCCACCGATGAAGCCGAGCTCCTCGGCAACCACGGTGAAGATGAAGTCGGTGGACTGCACCGGCAGGAAGCCGAGCTGGTTCTGGCGGCCGGCCGTCAAGCCCTGCCCCAGCACACCACCCGAGCCCACGGCATTCAGCGCCTGCACCACCTGGTAGCAGGCACCCTGCGGATCGGCCGAGGGGTCCAGGAAGCAGAAGAGCCGCTGCCGCTGGTATTCCTCCAGCGCGCCCACGGCGATCGGCGCCACCGCGAGGGTCGCCCCGCCGAGCAGCGAGAGCCAGCCGATCCCGGCGCCACTCATGAAAAGCATCCCGAGCAGGATCGCCACGAACACCATGGCCGTCCCGAGGTCGGGCTGTCGATAGACCAGGAACGTCGGCAGCGCCATCAGCAGCCCCGCACCGACGATGGTGCTCAGGCGTCCGATCCGTTCGCGTCGTGATGCGAGAAAGGCCGCCAGCACCACGACCATCAGCACCTTGCTGATCTCGCTGAACTGGAAGTCGATGCCGGCCACGCTGATCGACATCTGCGCCCCGAAGAGGTTCCTGCCAACCACCACGGTGGCCAGCAGGAGGCCGAGCACGACCAGGTAGATCGGCGTAGCGAAGGTCTGCAGCCAGTGGTAGTCGATGCTGGCCGCAACGAAGAACAGGGTGAGGCCGATGCTCGTCCAGATGAGCGTCTTGACCGTCTGCGAGAGGCCGCTCTCGCCGCCGATAGCCTGGTAGTTGGCCGAATAGCCCATCACCATCCCGAACCCGACCAGCAGGACGACGTACAGCAGCAGCTGCCAGTCGAAGGCCCGCCAGCGGCGAGCACTGCGTAACTCAACAAAGGTTGCTGTCGCTGCGCTCATCGGTCAGTTCGCATTGACCTGGAACTCTCGCCGCAGATCCTGGTCGAGGTTGAAGTACTCCTGGAGGAAGTACTTGATCACCTCCAGTGAGACGTTCCCGCGAACAACCGCCGAATAGGTGAAGGTCACGATCGCGAGCTGCGCGTCCGTCGCTCCCGCCTTCGATGGCAGGTAGGCCACGAACCACGAGTGGAAGGGGAGGACCCCCTGGCTGGTCGGGGTCCCGAACTCGGCGGTTCCGGTCTTCCCCGACAGCGCACCCGGGACCTGCAGGGCATTGATGTTGGTGGCGTGTCCACTGGTGATCACCTCGCGAGCGCCGATGCGCATGGTGCGCAGGTCCGCGGGGCTTGCGGCCAGGTCCCGGATCAGCTCCGGTGCGTAGGCGCGGGTGAGCTTGCCCTCTGCGTCCGTCTCGCCGCGGACGATCATCGGCCGCATCAGATGTCCGCCATTCGCGACCGCGGCGTAGGCGTTCAGGAGCTGGAGCGGGGTGACGGCGATGGCGTTCTGGCCGATTCCCGCCTGTGCCAGCTCGCCGGTGAAGACGTCCTGGCGCCCCTGCGCCTGGGCCCACGCCTTGCTGACGACTGTGCCGGCGGCCTCGCTGGGGAGCTGCACTCCGCTCTTCTCGCCGAAGCCGAGCTGCTCCGCCCACCCTCCGAGCCGATCGACCCCGAGCGCCACGGCCATCTGGTAGAAGAAGGTGTCCGAGCTCTTGGCGTAGGCGTCGACGATGCTCAGGGGACCGAACCCGGTGTGGTTCCAGTCGAAGAGACACTGCCCGGCCGGGGCGTTCGGGATCTGGTAGCAGCCATAGGTTGGCCAAAGCTGCGGGACCGTGGTGACTCCCTCGTCGAGCGCCGCCAGGCCGGTCACCAACTTGAAGGTCGACCCGGGCGGGTAGATGTCGGCGATCGCGTGGTTGCGCAGCGGCCTGGTGGGATCGTCAAGGTAGGCGGCATAGTCTGGTGCCGAGATCCCCGAGGCAAACTTGTCGTTGTCGTAGGTCGGCAGCGAGACCATCGCCAGGATCTCGCCAGTCTGGGGATTCATCACGATCGTCACCCCCTGCGCGACCCCGGCGGCCTCCAACCCCCACTTGAGCGTCTCGGTCGCAATGCGCTGCGTCCTGGCGTCGATCGTCAGCATCAGGTTCTTGCCCGGCACGGGGTCAGTGGTGCGCTGGAGCACCTTCACCGGCCGCCCGGCTGCATCCCGCTCGAGCAGCTCACTGCCGTAGGTGCCGCGGAGGGCATTCTCGTAGCTCGCCTCTACGCCGTCACGGCCGATGACGTCGTCCCGCAGGTAGCCGACGGCCGAACGGTCGTCGAACTCAGTGGGTGAGATGGGGCCGGTGTAGCCGACCAGGTGAGCGAGCAGCTCGCCGTTCCGCGCCCCGGTCTCGTCGAGGTATTCGCGCCTCGGCTCGGCTCCCACGCTGATCCCTGGCAGCTGCTCCTGTTGCTCCGCTATCAGCAATGCGGCGTTGCGGCCGATATCGGTGGCGAGCGGGACGAGCTCGAATGGCGACCCGCGGAACGCCGCCAGCCGATTCAGAATCGTGCTCACTCCTATCCCAGCCAGGCCGGCGGCCTGCGCGAGTGCGGCTTCCCGGGCGGATTTCGTCGCGGGCAGGTCGGCCGGGCGCGCATACAGGGTCCAGGAGGGGATGTTGACGGCAACCGGCCGGCCTTCGCGGTCGAATATGAGGCCGCGCGGGGCGCGAATTGGCATCTCGATGGTTCGCGCGGCCGCTGCCTGTGCCGCGTACAGCGCGCCGTCCACCACCTGGAGCTGGAACAGGCGGCCGGCGAGGATGCCGAACAGGACCACGGCGATGATGGTTGCGGCCAGGAATCGTGCACGTGAAGGCCGAGCGGTGGGGGTGCCCTCTAGGTCGGACATCTGGCGCTCACCAGGCTCCGGTCTCGGCCGCGCCCGCTCGCGACAGCAGCATTCGCGTGGGCAGGAGGACGATCGCGGCGATCGCGGTGTTCAGCAGCGCGGCAGCGATGACCCTCGGGATGGGAAACCCGCCGGCAAGGGAGACATCCACCATCTGCAGGAGCCCGAGGCTGATCACGTCGACCACCACGGACCCGATCAGAACCGAGACGAGTGGGTATCCCCACGACAGCCGGCCGAAGAGGCGTTCGCCGCCGGCAACCGCGGCTGCCACCAGCAATAGGGCGAGAGGGAGGCTGCCGAGCGGCTGGCGAATGAGGAGGTTTGCTGTCAGGCCCCCCACGAAGGCCCACGCCACGCCCGGCCCGAAGCCATTGAGCACGGTTACCAGGACGACGGCCACCAGCACGAGATTCGGATGAACGTCGCCGATCACGAGGATGGGCGCCACAGCGCCGTGCAGGATCCCGACCACTACTGCGAGGAGAAGACTGACGTAGCTGATCTGCGTTCCTTGAACGGCTCACGGGACCGGCTCGGGGGCGAGTGGGGCTGCAATGGGCGGTGCCGGAAGTATACCGATGCCCCTGGCCTTCACGAGGATTGCTGCGCCTGTTTCACGTGAAACTTCTGACGGATCGTAACGTCGCGATAAGCCTTCAGTAAGGGCCTCGACTGGTAGAATAAGGCAGCCCATTTCGAACTCGCAGCGGAGTGCCCGTGGTCAGGGTCACGGCCTGCACCAACCAGAAGGGCGGCGTTGGCAAGACGACGACCGTCGTCAACCTGGCGGCGTATCTGGCCCTCTCCGGAACATCGACCCTGGTCATCGACCTCGACCCGCAGGGCAACGCGACGAGCGGCCTGGGGGTCGACCGAAGGTCGCTGGATCGGTCCGTGTACGACGCTCTCATCAACCGGGTCCCGATCGGCGAACTGGTGGTCGAAACTTCGGTCCCGGGGCTCGACCTGGTGCCAGCCGCGCTGGCCCTGTCGGGCGCGGAGGTCGAGCTGGTCGGGGTGCCGGCGCGCGAACATCGGCTCTCGGCGAGCCTGGCAGACCTGGGTCAACGATATGAACGAGTGCTCATCGACTGCCCACCATCGCTCGGGCTGCTGACGGTGAACGCATTGACGGCGGCGGACGGGGTACTGATCCCGATCCAGACGGAGTACTACGCGCTTGAGGGATTGAGCCAATTGGTGAATACGATCCGCATGGTTCGCGAGGCGCTCAACCCGCGGCTCGAGATCGACGGAGTGCTGCTGACTATGTACGACGGTCGTACGAGGCTATCCGTCCAGGTCGCGGCGGAAGTGCGTCGCCACCTGGAAGGGGCGGTGTACGACACCGTGGTGCCGCGCAACATTCGGCTCTCCGAGGCGCCCAGCCACGGCGTGCCGATAGCCATCTATGACCCCACGTCACGTGGTGCCGAGGCTTACGGACGCCTGGCGGCCGAGGTGACCGCACGTGGCTAAGACCTTCGGCCTGGGTCGCGGACTGGATGCGCTCATTCCACGCGCCGCTCCGACCTCCGACGTGCCCGAGATTCCGATCGATCGGATTGCTCGCAACCCGCACCAGCCCCGCAACCGGTTCGACGATGCGGAGATGGCGGATCTCGCCGCGTCGATCGGCCTCCACGGCGTGCTCCAGCCGGTCGTCGTGCGCGCGACCGCCGATGGAGGTTATGAGCTGATCGCCGGCGAGCGCCGACTGCGCGCTGCACGCCTCGCGGGCCTCACCCACATCCCCGCCGTGGTGCGCGAGTCGGCCGACGGAGAGCAGCTTGAGCTGGCGTTGGTCGAGAACCTGCAACGGCGGGACCTCAACGCGATCGAGGAGGCCGCGGCATATCGCGAGCTGATCGACCGCTTCGCCCTCTCGCACGAGGAGGTGGCCCGCAGGGTCGGGAAGAGCCGCGTCGCCATCAGCAACGCCCTCCGCCTGCTCGACCTGACTCCAGAGGCCCGAGAAGCGATCGCCGACGGACGCATCTCCGAGGGTCACGGTCGAGCGCTCGCCGCGCTCACGGTGCCCGAGCTCCAACGAGCGGCCCTCCTGATCGTCATCGAGCGCCACCTTTCCGTGCGCCAGACCGAGGAGCTCGTGCGGCGCAGGCGTGACTCAGGGCCGACCCAGCGGGGCGGCCAGATCTCGGGTGACCTCGCCGATCTCGAGGCGCAGCTGCGCGAGCTGCTGGCCACCAGGGTCGGGATCGTCCGGACACGTCGCGGAGGGCGCCTTGTGATCGACTTCTACTCCGACGAGGAGCTGGATCGCCTGCACGGCATCATCGCCCGTGGCGTCGGGGGAGTTGGCGCATGACGGCGCAGGCGGAGCGCAAGCCGCGGCGCACCAAGGTGGGATCCGACTACACGGCCGAAAACATCCAGGTGCTGGAGGGCCTGAGTGCGGTCCGCAAGCGGCCGAGCATGTACATCGGCTCCACCGACTCTCGCGGCCTGCACCAGCTCGTCTGGGAGATCGTCGACAACAGCATCGACGAGGCGATGGCCAACGTCGCCACGCGGATCGACGTCACGATCCACGCCGACGGGCAGCTCGAGGTCGTCGATGACGGGCGCGGCATCCCGGTCGGCAGGCATCGATCCGGGAAGGACGCGCTCGAGGTCGTCCACACCGTGCTGCACGCTGGCGGCAAGTTCGGCGGCGGCGGATACAAGGTCTCAGGCGGCCTGCACGGGGTCGGCGTGAGCGTCGTCAACGCCCTCTCGGTCGCCATGCGGGTCGAGGTCCTCCGAGATGGCAAGCGCTACGTGCAGGAGTACAGCCGGGGCGCGCCCAAGGGCTCCGTCAAGCAGCAGGGCGGTGCGGCCGAGGCCAATCGCGGTCTCGTCACGAGCAAGGAGCGACAGCACGGCACGCGCACCTTCTTCCAGGCCGATCCGGAGATCTTCGAGGATCTCGACTTCAGCTGGGACCTGATCGCCACGCGGCTGCGGGAATCGGCCTACCTGAACAAGGGACTCTGGATCTGCCTGCGCGACGAACGAGCCGATCGCGAGAAGAACTTCTACTTCGAGGGTGGCGTCACGAGCTTCGTCCGGCACCTGAACCGGCGCCGGGACGTGCTCAACCAGCGACCGATCCACGTTGAGCGGATGGTGGGCACCACCAGCGTCGAGGTCGCGCTCCAGTACAACGATGGCTTCGCCGAGAACGTGCTGGCCTTCGCCAACAACATCCATACGGTCGACGGGGGAACGCACGTCACTGGCTTCCGGGCCGCGCTCACCTCGTCGCTCAACGACTGGGCGCACAAGGCCGGGGTCCTGTCGGAGAAGGATGCCAACCTGAGCGGCGAGGACGTGCGCGAGGGACTCACCGCTGTTATCAGCGTCAAGCTCACGGACCCGCAGTTCGAGGGCCAGACCAAGGCCAAGCTCGGAAACGCCGACGTGAAGGGCGCCGTCCAGGCCGCCGTCACCGACGGCATCATCCAGCACCTCGAGGAGAACCCCGCCGACGGTCGCCGCATCATCGAGAAGTCCGTGACCGCGGCGCGTGCGCGGGAGGCGGCTCGCAAGGCCCGTGATCTCGTGATTCGCAAGGGGGCCCTTGACGGGATGGCGCTCCCCGGCAAGCTGGCTGACTGCCAGGAGCGAGATCCCGCGCGGAGCGAGCTGTACATCGTCGAGGGCGACTCCGCCGGTGGCTCTGCCAAGCAGGGTCGTGACCGCCGAACGCAGGCCGTCCTGCCGCTGCGCGGCAAGCTGCTGAACGTCGAGAAGGCACGCCTGGATCGGGTCCTGTCCAGCGAGAACATCCGTCCCCTGATCATCGCGCTCGGCGCCGGCATCGGCGACCAGTTCGACATCTCCAAGCTCCGATACCACAAGATCTGCCTCCTCTCGGACGCGGACGTCGACGGCGCGCACATCAGCACGCTCCTGCTCACCTTTTTCTTCCGGCACATGCCCGAAGTGATCGATAGGGGATACCTGTACCTCTGCCAGCCGCCCCTCTACCGCGTCAGCACCGGAAAGGTGACCCGCTATGCCAAGGACGAGAAGTCGCGCGACCAGGCGATCAAGGACCTGTCACGCGAAGGGAAGACCAAGAACATCAGCGTCCAGCGCTTCAAGGGGCTCGGCGAGATGAATCCCGAGCAGCTGTGGGAGACCACCATGAACCCGGACACGCGCACCCTGCTGCAGATCAGCGTGCGAGAGGCGGCCGACGCCGACGAGGTGTTCAGCACGCTCATGGGCGAGCGTGTCGAGCCTCGCCGCGACTTCATTCGCGGTGAAGCGCGCAAGGTCCGCAACCTGGACTTCTAGACGGAGCCGATGCCAGAACCATGCCAAGCCGACACGTTGCCGACATTCGCCAGGTCGAGGGAAAGACCGGCCGCAAGCTCGAGGACTGGTGCGCCCTGCTGGAGGCGAACGGCGTGGGGGAGCGGCGCGAGGCCGTCAACTTCCTGCGCGACGGATATGCGGTCAGCCACGCCTTTGCGCTCGCCATCGCCGCGCATTGTCTTCGCCCATCGCGAACCGACGAGTTCGGCGCCGATGGCTTCTGGGACGACGAGGAAGACCGCTGGTGAGCACCGCCAGCGGCAAGGCGGCCACAATCGGCAGCAGCCGGCTGATCGAGGCCGCCGACGGCCGGCGCTACGCGTTCGCGGACCACAACTGCTTCGCCTGCGGCGGCACGAACCCGATCGGCATGCACCTGGCGATCGAGCTGGGCGAGGGGACGGCCAGCACGACCTGGGTGCCTGGCCCGAACTACGTCGGTTGGGAGGAGAAGGTGCACGGAGGGCTGCTGGCCACCCTGCTCGACGAGGTGATGGCCTGGGCGCCATCGAGCTTCGACTCGTGGGCGGTGACGGCCGAGATCTCGGTCCGATATCGGTCTCCGGCGAACCCGGGCGAGGCGCTCACGGCGCGTGGCTGGGTGACCCAGCGGCGAAGGCGCATCTACCAGGTCAGTGGCGAGGTCCGAGGGGCGGACGGCCGCCTCGTCGCCGAGGGCCACGGCCGGTTCCTGGGAGCGAGCCCTTCCGTCAAGGCCGAGCTCAAGGCCCGGTACGGGATGCCGACCGACGTCACAGCGGCCGGGGCTCGACGGGAATGAACACGACGACAAACGCGACAAGCGTGCAGGAGTAAGAGCCGGACCGATGGATTCAGACCGAATCGACGCCGTGCGCCGCGTCTCGATCGAGGACGAGATGCGATCGGCGTACATCGACTACGCGATGAGCGTGATCGTCGCGCGAGCGCTGCCCGACGTGCGGGACGGGCTCAAGCCCGTGCATCGCCGAATCCTGTACACGATGCACGAGATGGGACTCCGCTCCACATCGGCCTATCGCAAGTGCGCCGGCGTGGTGGGTGACGCCCTCGCCAAGTACCACCCGCACGGCGACGTGGCGCTCTATGACGCCCTGGTGCGGATGGCGCAAGACTTCAGCCTTCGGTACCCGTTGGTCGACGGGCAGGGCAACTTCGGCTCCGTCGACGGGGATCCAGCCGCCGCCTACCGCTACACCGAGGCGCGCCTGACCGCGATCAGCGACGAGATGCTGGCCGACATCGAGAAGGAGACCGTCGACTTCGTCGACAACTACGACGGCCGGCTGCGAGAGCCGACGGTGCTGCCCGCTCGCCTGCCCAACCTGCTCATCAACGGGAGCTC
>DATCQR010000031.1:0-6713 GCA_036569405.1 Candidatus Limnocylindria bacterium | reverse complement strand
GTCTCCCGACAGCAGGTCGACTTCATCCCGACCGGGTCAATCGCGCTGGACCTCGCGCTCGGTGTCGGCGGCATCCCGCGCGGCCGGATCACGGAGATCTTCGGGCCCGAGTCAAGCGGCAAGACGACCCTCTGCTACCACATCGCCGCCAATGCGCAGCGAGCCGGCGGGATCGTGGCCTTCATCGACGCCGAGCATGCGCTCGATCCCACCTATGCCAAGAACGTCGGGCTCAACGTCGACGAGCTGCTCGTCTCCCAGCCCGATACCGGCGAGCAGGCACTCGAGATCGCGGAGACCCTGATCCGCAGCAATGGGGTTGACGTCGTCATCATCGACTCGGTGGCGGCGCTCGTGCCACGCGCCGAGATCGAAGGTGAGATGGGGGACAGCTTCATGGGACTCCAGGCTCGGCTGATGAGCCAAGCGCTCCGTAAGCTGACCGGGGCCATCAATCGCAGCAATACCGCGCTGATCTTCACAAACCAGCTGCGGGAAAAGATCGGGGTCATGTTCGGCAATCCCGAGACCACGCCTGGTGGCCGTGCCCTCAAGTTCTACTGCTCCGTGCGCCTCGACATCCGCCGCATCGAGACCCTCAAGAACGGGACCGATGCGATCGGGTCCCGCACCCGCGTGAAGGTGGTCAAGAACAAGGTCGCGAGCCCGTTCCGGCTGGCCGAGTTCGACATCATGTACAACGAGGGAATCAGCCGCGAGGGCGGCCTGCTGGACGTGGGCATCGCAGCGGGCATCCTCTCGAAGACCGGGGCATGGTTCAACTACGGCGAGACGCGGCTGGGCCAGGGCCGAGAGAACTCGCGCGACTTCCTGAAGGCGCACCCCGAGCTTGCCGACCGGGTGGAATCGGAGATCCGCGGCAAGGTGGCGACCATCGAGGTCGGCGTCGAGGGAATTCCCGAGGCAGAGTAGGAGCGCGCCGCAGCGATGGCCGGACGCCGGCGGCGGCGCATCCCGGACGCGGAGCGGCCCGCGCCAGACCCCGAGGCGGCGATGGAGATCGCCGTCCGCTTCCTTGGCACGCGTCCGCGCACGCGATGGGAGCTGGAGCGGCGCCTTCGACGAGCCTCTGCCCCGGATGACGTGATCACGGCCACCCTCGATCGTCTGGCGACGATGGGCTATGTGGACGACACCGCATTCGCTCGGTGGTGGGCCGAGCAGCGCGACCGCCACGCGCCACGCGGACGGCGCATGGTCGAGGCGGAGCTGCGCCAGCATGGCGTCCCGCGCGACGTCCTCGAGTCGCTCCGCGGCGAGGAGCTGGCCGAGCCGATGCTCGATGCCGATTCGGTGCCGGGCGGCGAGGCCGAGCGAGCGCGAACCGCCCTGCACCGTCACCTGAAGGGGCGTCTGATGCCTCTCGACCTGAAGGCTCGTCAACGTATCGGCGCCTTTCTGATGCGGCGCGGCTTCGACCCCGAGACGGTGCGCAGCACCATCCGGAAGGTCGCCGCCGAAAGTACCCCCGGGGGGAGTACTGCTGAGCCAGATGGCCTGGGGGACGAAGGTCCCTAAGGTCGCCGCAGGCAACGAGACGCGTTGTCACAGGCGACGGCCTGAAAAGGGCAAACCCATCGCGAGGTGGGGGCGCAAAGCCAGGGGTCTCGGCCAACAAGCCGAGATGGCCCAGCCGCCAGTAGCCGCGCATCACCCCAACGAAAGGGGACTCGATGCAGGCACTCAGCGACGTTGGCGTGGGATCGTCCGGCCGACCTGGCCGTGATGACGACCGCGCCCTTGCCATGTCCTCGGCGGCTGACCGCGGCCTGATCCAACGCCTGGGGATCCTGCTTGGCGTTTCGTGGGGTTACCAGAAGTCGCCGCCGCAACCACATCTCACTCATTCGTCCCTTATGCCGCGTCGCCTGGCGGTCGCCCTCGGCAGCCTTGCGGTTGTCGCTTCTGCGATTGCCCCGGCCGCCAGCATGGCCGCCGCCTACGACCCGGCCGGCGACATGAACTCGATGTTCAACACGACTCAGTACACCGGCGCCCAGGCCTACTGGAATGCCGGCCTTACCGGCGCTGGCGTTGACGTCGCCATCATCGACACCGGGGTTACCGCGGTCGACGGGCTCGCAACACCAGGGAAGCTCGTGTACGGCCCCGACCTCTCCTTCGAGTCGCAGACCGATGCGCTTCGAAATCTCGACACGAACGGCCACGGCACCTTCATGGCTGGCATCATTGCCGGCCGGGCCACTGGCGCGGTGGCAGGCAGCTACGTCGGTGACAGCGCCAACTTCCTCGGCGTCGCTCCTGACGCCCGTATCCTCTCGGTGAAGGTCGGCGTCGCCGATGGGGGCGTCGACGTCTCCCAGGTGATCGCGGCCATCGACTGGGTGGTTCAGCATCGCACCGACAACGGCATGAACATCCGTGTCCTCAACCTGTCCTATGGCACGGACAGCCTGCAGTCGTACCAGGCCGACCCCCTCGCGTTTGCCGTCGAACAGGCGTGGAAGGCCGGCATCTTCGTGGTCACCGCAACTGGCAACGCCGGTTATGCCTTCAAGACCGGTACGCTGACCAACCCGGCCTACGACCCGAAGATCTTCGCCGTCGGCTCGTCGGAGTCGATGGGAACAGCAACGCAGGGCGACGACACCGTCTCCGCTTATTCGTCGACCGGCAGCAACGGGCGAACCCCGGACGTCGTTGCCCCGGGCGCGCATATCGTCAGCCTTCGAGTGCCGGAGTCGTATATCGACCAGAACTACGGCTCAACCGGCTACGTCACCCCCACGCTGTTCCGCGGGAGCGGCACAAGTGAGGCTGCTGCGTTCGTGTCTGGCGCAGCCGCGCTCGTCATCCAACAGCACCCGACGATCACCCCCGCCTCGCTCAAGCGGCTGTTCCTCGCCAATGCGACAGGTCTCGGAACCTCAAGCCTGAGGCAGGGAGCGGGTGAGATCGACCTGTCCAGGGTGCTCGTCGCGACCGTCTACGCCCCTCCGACCCAGTGGAAGACGATCGACTGGTCGACCGGGTTCGGCTCGCTCGAGCTCTCGCGCGGAACCGATCACCTCACTCGCGACGGGGTGATCCTGAGCGGATCGATCGACATCTTCGGACACGCTTTCGAGTCCGTTCCGATGGCCATCCTCGAGGCTGCCGGCAACAGCTGGAGCGGCGGAACCTGGAACGGCAACTCGTGGTCCGGCAACTCGTGGTCCGGCAACTCGTGGAGCGGGAACTCGTGGTCCGGCAACTCGTGGTCCGGCAACAGCTGGAGCGGGAACTCGTGGTCCGGCAACAGCTGGTCCAGCAATGGCTGGATGGGCGTCTCCTGGCACTAGCCCGCCGGAGTTGCCACAACGTCGTGCGGTCGGGGTCGTACCTCGACCGCACACCATTTTCACCAGGAAAAGGGCAGAGCTGAGCACCAATCCCTCATTCGTCCCCACCAACACGGGACGATCGGCGGCTCGGCATTACAAGCACACGAAGGTAGGCTCAATCCGATGACCGGCCGGGTGACCTAGGCCATGCGACCACCAGCGAGGGTGTGGACCCTCGTCGCCGTCATGCTCGGCTCCGCGCTGGTGGTGTCGGCCCTGGTGCTGCCTCGCATGTCGGCCATCGACCCGGCCTGGCAGCTGCCGTGGTGGGTCATGGCTCCCGTCTTCTGGGCAGCCGAGGCCCAGGTGATCCACTTTCACTTTCGCAGGGGCGCGCACACGTTCTCTCTGAATGAGCTGCCGCTCGTCGTCGGCTTCTTCCTGGCGAACCCGCTGGAGCTGGTAATCGCGCAGGCGATCGGCTCGGCGGCGGCCCTCGCCATCAACCGGCGTCAGCCGCCGGTAAAGCTCGCCTTCAACCTCGGATCGTTTGCGCTGTCATCGGTGATCGGACTGATGGTCTTCCGCGCGGTCGGGGCGGGCGGCTTGACGGAGCCGATGCGATGGCTTGCCGCCTTCCTGGCAGTGAGCATCTCGAACCTGGTCGGGGTCACAACGGTCGCTTCCGCCATCTCCATCTCGGAGGGCCGGCTCGGGGTCCCGAAGCTTCGCCAGATGATCGCCGTATCGTCGGTCGTGGCCATCACCAACACCAGCATCGCCCTCCTGGCGGTCATCATCATCGTCGCCGATTCGCGCGCGGTCTGGCTCCTGACCCTGCCGATCGCAACCCTGTTCCTCGGGTACCGCGCCTTCATCGGCGCCAAGCAGCAGCATGAGTCGCTGGAGCTGCTGTACGAGTCGACCCGCATCCTGCAGCGGACCCCCGAGCTCGACTCGGCGCTCGTTCAGCTGCTGTACCACAGCCGGACCATGTTTCGAGCCGAGCAGGCCGAGATCGTCCTCTTCCCGGCGGCACCTGGCGACAGCTACCTGATCACGTCGGTGGCGGAAGGCAGGACCTCGGTGATGGCCGAGGCGTCCGCGACCGCCTGGAGGCCTGTCCACCAGCACGTCGTGGAGCACGGGACGGCGTTCCTGCTCAACACGACGTCCATCGAGCTGGAGGACGACCGCGACGTGCGCGATGCGATGATCGCGCCCCTCGGGACCGACGACGGAGTCATCGGCGCCATGGTGATCGCCAACCGGCTCGGAGACGTCAGCACCTTCACGGCCGAGGACCTTCGCTTGTTTGCCACCGTGGCGAATCACGCCGGCACCGCCCTGGAGAACGGGCAGCTGGAGCGCTCGCTGGCCAAGCTCTCCGTGCTGCAGGACGAGCTCAAGCACCAGGCATTCCACGACGGGCTCACACAGCTGGCCAACCGGGGACTCTTCGGCGAAAGCGTCAATGCCCGGCTGGCCGCGACGCCGCGAGGGAAGCGATCAGTCGTGATGTTCGTCGACCTCGACGACTTCAAGTTCGTGAACGACATGTACGGCCATCCGGCAGGGGACGCGATGCTGGTGGAGGTCGCCGCTCGGCTGCAGGCATGCACGCGGACATCGGACCTGACCGCTCGATTGGGCGGCGACGAGTTCGCCATCCTGGTCGACGACGATCCGAGCCTCGTCAACGCGGAGCGGGTGGCCGGCCGCATTGCACAGATCCTCCAGGAGCCCTTCTCGATCGGTGAGGTTCGAACCCACGTGTCGGCCAGCATCGGCATCGCGGCCGGCAGCCGGGGCGACTCGGCCGAGGACCTACTCCGCCAGGCGGACGTGGCGATGTACAGCGCCAAGGCGGCGGGCAAGGGCCGCTGGGTCGTCTACAAGCCATCAATGCTCAAGACGGTCCGATCGCGGAACGACGTCGGCGCCGAGCTGCAGCTCGCGGTCGATCGGGGGGAATTCCAGCTTCGCTACCAGCCGGTCGTATCGCTCGAATCCGGCCGGATCGTGGGTGCCGAGGCACTCGTGCGCTGGAACCACCCGACTCGCGGCGAGGTCGGGCCCGACGAGTTCATCGGCAATGCCGAGGAGAACGCAATGATCGTTCCGATCGGCCGATGGGTGCTGGCCGAGGCATGCCGGGAGGCGGCCGGCTGGAGCCAGCAGGCAGGCGGCACCACACCTTGGGTCGCAGCCAACCTGTCGGCTCGCCAGCTCCTGCACCCGACCCTGCTCGACGATGTCAGCACCGCGCTCGCGGCTTCCGGCCTGGCACCATCCAGCCTCGTGCTGGAGGTGACCGAGACGGTCCTGCTGCATGACGCGGACGCCGCCATCGAGGTCCTCGGCAAGCTCCGCGCCCGTGGCATCCAGATCGCGCTGGACGACTTCGGGACCGGCTACTCCTCGCTCAGCTACCTGCATCGCTTCCCGATCGACATCCTCAAGATCGCGCAGGGGTTCGTCGACGTCGATGACGCCAAGGACGATCGCTGGATCCTGGCCCAGGCGATCATCTCGCTCGGAAAGGCGCTCGGCCTGCGGGTGATCGCGGAGGGGGTCGAGCGGCGCGCGCAGGTCCAGCGGCTGCAGAGCGCGGGATGCGAGTTCGGCCAGGGATTCTTCTTCGCCCGCCCGCTGCACGGCGATCGGCTCGGTGCGGAATTCGCGCGAGACAACGCGCAGCGGCTCGGCTCCGACCGGATGGCCCGCTCGATCGGCATCGAGAGCAACGCCGCCTAGGGAAATCGGCATCCCCGAGCGTGCCTGCGGCACGCTAGTCTGCGGCCATGCGATTCGCCCTCATGAGCGAACCCCAGCAGGGGTTGACCTACGACGAGATCCTGGCCATGGCGCACACCGCCGAGGCTGCCGGCCTGGAGGCCTTCTTCCGGTCGGATCACTACGGGTCCTTCGGCGGCTCGGCCGATGGACCGACCACGGATGCCTGGGCCACGCTCGCCGGCCTCGCTCGCGACACCTCCACGATCCGCATCGGCTCCCTCGTCTCGCCGATCACCTTCCGCCTCCCCGGCAGCTTTGCCAAGGTCGTCGCCACCGTGGACGAGATGAGCGGCGGGCGCGTCGAGGTGGGGATGGGCGCCGGCTGGAACGAGGAGGAGCATCGCGAGCTGGGCATCCCATTTCCCGCCCTGCGCGAGCGGTATGACCGCCTGGAGGAGTCGCTGGCGATCGTGCACGGCCTGTGGACCGAGCCCGACAGCTGGAGCTTCAAAGGACAGCATTGGCAGGTACGCAACGCCCACCTGCGGCCCCGACCGACCTTCTCCGGCAAGCGACATCCCCACCTGGTCCTGGGCGGGGATGGAGGGCCCCGGCTGGCCCGGCTGGTCGCCACCTACGCTGACGAGTTCAACCGACAGTCGGCAACGC
>DATCQR010000030.1:0-3152 GCA_036569405.1 Candidatus Limnocylindria bacterium | reverse complement strand
CCGGTGCCCAGGTGCTGATCCGCACCGTCCCGCTGGTTGGTTGGCGCCTCGGCTACGCTCCTCGCGGCCCAATCGGCCAATTTGACGAGCCGGAGACGCGCCGATCCATGGTCGCGGCCATGCGCCACTTGGGTGTCCTCGAGGGGATCGCCACGCTCAAGGTGGACCCCCAGGCGATCGCTGGCGACCCGCTCGGCTCGACGCTCCTTGGCCCGCCCTGGCGGGCGTCGGCCAAGGTGCAGCCGCCTCGGACCCGGGTCATCGACCTGTCGCTCGACGAGGACGCGCTCCTGGCCGGCATGCGGAAGAAGCACCGGCAGTACGTCCACAAGGCAGAGCGGGCGCGGGTGCGGATCGAGCGGCTCGCCATGAATGCCCCGCCCAATGAGATTGCCACCGCCCTGGCCGACTTCTATGCGATCTACCGGGAGACCGCCGAGCGCGCCGGGTTCGCCGTCCGGGTGCCCGAGTACTACGAACGGGTCTGGCGCCTCTTCGCCCCCGGCGGTCACGCCAGTCTCTTCTTCGCGACCCTTGAAGGGGCGCGTGTCGCCGCGCTCTTCCACTTCACCTGCGGGGACCGCGCCGCGGAGGCGTATGGCGGCATGACCGATGCCGGCGCGGCGTCCCATGCCAACTACCTGCTCAAATGGGAGGCGATCCGATCGTTCAAGGCCGCCGGCTTCGCAAGCTACGACCTGTGGGGCATTGCGACCGGGGGCATCGCCCAGTTCAAGGAGGGCTTCGGCGGCAGGCAGATCGAGTACATCGGCGCCCGGGACCTTCCTCTCCGCCCGGTCCAGGACGCGGCACTCCGCCTGCTGCTGCCCGCCTACGGCATCGCCCAGCGAGCGCGCCTGCGGCTCACCGGCCACAAGCTCGCCGGCAGCGACGAATGACCCTTGACGTCATTCTCATAGTCGATCATCATGGTTGACCATGAGAACGGTGACAGCCATGGCACTTCGAGCGCGTTTGGGCGAGATCCTGGACGCGGCGTCAGCGGGCGAGCGCATCGTGATCGAGCGCGACCACAGGCCGATGGCCGTTTTAATCCCCTATGAGGACGCTGCCCGCCTCGAGCCGGATGAGCAAGAGCGCATCGCGCGCAGCCTCGAGGCGCTCGACCGTCTGGTCGCTCGCGGGAAGTGGTTCAGAGCCTCGGGTCTGATGCCGGCAGACGCGCCCGATGCGGTCACCGCCATCCGCGAGGAGCGAGCGCGCGATGACATCTGAAAGACGGCGTCCACTCGTGGTTGACGCCTCGGTCGGCGTTGCGATCTGCATCGAGGAGCCGGCCGTCGATCCGGCCTTGTCGATCCTTCGGGAGCGCGACGCACACGGCGGCAAGCTTCTGGTCCCGGCATTCTTCTGGCTCGAGGTGGTCAACGTTCTGGTCAGGCGCTACCGCCAGCCGCCAGGGCTGGTTGTCGCGTCGATCGTCGACCTGCAGAACCTCAATCTGGAGACAGTCGAACTCGACCGCCCCCAGCTGCTTCTGACGATTGACGCCATGGGCCGCGGTGCCTTGTCGGCATACGACGCCGCCTACCTGGCTCTAGCCGAATCTGCGGATGCCGAGCTGTTGACGTTCGATCGCCGCCTTGCCGTGGCTGCCGGTGACCGCGCCATCCCGATGGATGGTGGACACACCATCTGGGAGGCTCGCGAGTCCTACGCCCCGTCGTGGGCCGGATGGCCGGGCGCCGCCGCCTATCTGAAGAAGCTCCGTGCACAGGTGGCAGGCCAGGCCACCGGGTAGGCTTCTGCCCGATGCCTCCCATCCTCCGCCGCGCCGACGACACCGACCGACCCGCCTGGGACGCCTTCATCACCTCCCGCCCGGAGGCGGATCTCCTTCAAACCTGGGCATGGGGCGAGTGCACCGCCATGGCCGGCGAGCCACCTGCCCGTCTTCTGCTCGACGACAATGGCCAGATCCGCGGTGTCGCCCAGGCGTTAATGCGTCCCGCCGGGTTCGGCCGCCAGGTCGCGTACGTCGCGCATGGACCGATCTGGGACCGATCGGCTCCTGATGCCGACCGCCTCTTCGCCTGGCTGCTCCAGGGCCTGCGCACCCTCGCTCGCAAGGAGAAGGCGCTCGTCCTCAAGCTGGACCCGCGTGCCGAGCCCGGTGACGCGACCGAACTCGCTGGTCTCGCGAGGAGCAACGGGCTCCGTCCCGCACCCGACCTCCAGGCCCCGACCACGCGCATCGTCGATCTGCTGGACGGCGGGGATCAATTGGAGGCCTCATGGCACGCCGACGCGCGCCGCCTCTCGCGTCGCGCCGAGCGCGAAGGCACGACGCTCACCATCTCTCGCGACCCCGATCCCGCGCAGATCGCGATCCTCCATGAGCTCCTGACCCTGACCGCCGAGCGCGGCGACTTCCGCGTTCGCTCCCCCGAGTTCCTCGAATGCCTGGCGACCGAACTGAAGCGCTCGAACGGCTGGTACCTCGGCATCGCTCGCGTCGAGGACACGCCGATCGCCGCCATGGCCTTCCCTCGCATCGGCAATCGCGCCTACTACTTGTACGGTGCCCTCCGCCGCGACCCCGAGTACAAGCACAACTACGGCGCCCACGCGGTGATGGCCTCCATGCTCAGGGCGCTCGCCGCCGATGGATGCGCGACCGTGGACATGTGGGGCGTCGTCGAGCCGGACAATGCAACCGCCGATCCTGCCTGGCGCGGCTTCTCCGACTTCAAGCGCACCTTCGGCGGCCTCCCGCTCCGCCACCCCGGCCTCTTCGACCTCGTCACGGATCTGTTCTGGTACCGCGTACGCTCGGCATGGGAGCGACTCCCGGGGCGCTGAGCCATGACGCCCAGCGCGTGCGCTAGATCGAGACCGAGGCCGATGGACTAGGCGAGGGACTCGGCGATGGGCCGCGCTGATTGCCACTGAGCAGGATCCAGGCTCCGATGATCACGAGCACGACAAGCAAGACTGCCAGAGAGCCGCCGCTCCTCCCGCTTCGACCCAGGACATCCCCCGGTTTCCGCGCGGATAGCATGGCGCCCTGCTCGAGAGACCCAGTCGGATTTCGGTCCATCGTCGAAGTCTAGTCGTGAACCAGGCTGCGACGAGACTTGGCGGAGGGTAGCCGCTGGGCCGGGAAGTTGAGGCGGGAAGAAGTAGAGGCG
>DATCQR010000029.1:0-5559 GCA_036569405.1 Candidatus Limnocylindria bacterium | reverse complement strand
GGGGGTCAACACTGGGGAGGTGGTGGCCGGTGACCCGGTTGCGGGGGAGGCGCTCGTCATCGGCGATGCGGTGAACGTGGCGGCCCGCCTCGAGCAGGCAGCCAACCCGGGCGAGGTGATCGTGGGTGCAGGCACATACCGGCTGGTTCGTGACGCGATCGAAGCCGAGCCGATCCCCGCGCTCGAGCTGAAGGGCAAGGCTGAGCCCGTCGAGGCCTATCGCCTCCTGGGCCTCAAGGAGCAGCAGCCGATCCGGCGCCATGACACGCCACTCGTCGGTCGCCAGAGCGAGCTGCGAATCCTGGGCGAGGCGTTCGAACGAGCGAAGCGCGAAGAGGCATGCCACCTCTTCACGCTGCTGGGCACGGCGGGGGTCGGCAAGTCGCGGCTGATCCACGAATTCCTTCAGCAGGTCGCTGGTGGCGCGCGGGTCCTTCGCGCCCGTTGCCTGCCGTACGGCGAAGGCATCACCTTCTGGCCGATCGTCGAGCTCGTGCAGGCCGCCGCCGGGATCAACCCCGCCGATGGAGCGGAGACCGCCCGTGAAAAGCTCACCACGCTGCTCGAGGGCGCAGACGAGCGGGATGCCATCGTGGAGCGGATTGCCGCCGCAATCGGTCTCTCCGAGTCCGCCATACCGTCCGAGGAGATCTTCTGGGGCGTTCGGAAATTGCTCGAGACGCTCGCCCGGCCGCAGCCACTGATCGTGGTCATCGACGACCTGCACTGGGCGGAGCCAACCATGCTCGACCTCGTCGAGCACATCGCCGACTGGTCGCACGAGGCCCCGATCCTCCTGCTGGCCGTCGCCCGGCCCGAGATGCTCGATGTGCGACCGCAGTGGGGCGGCGGAAAGATGAACGCCACGACGATCCTGCTCGAGCCACTCACCGCAGATGATTCGGCCGAGCTGGTCGGCAACCTGATCAACGACGAGACGCTCGCCCGTGCCGTGCAGGGTCGGATTGGCGAGACCGCCGAAGGGAATCCCCTCTTCGTCGAGGAGCTGGTGGCGATGCTGGTCGACGAGGGCGTGCTGCGGCGGGTGAACGGGAGCTGGCAGTCAGATGCAGACCTGAGCCAGATCAGCGTCCCGCCCACGGTGTCGGCTCTCGTGGCTGCGCGGCTGGACCGGCTCGAGCCGTCGGAACGCGACCTGATCGGGCGAGCATCGGTGGTCGGCAAGGTCTTCCAGCGCTCGGCCGTCACCGAGCTGTCGCCGCCGGAGCGGAGGGAGGAGCTTGGATCGCGGCTCATGACCCTGGTCCGCAAGGAGCTGGTGCGCCCCGATCGTTCCGGCACAACCGGCGACGAGGCCTTCCGCTTCCGACACATCCTGGTCCGGGACGCCGCCTACGGCTCCCTTCCCAAGGAGCAGCGGGCCGATCTCCACGCCCGCTTCGCCGCCTGGCTGGAAGGGGTCGCCGGCGAGCGGCAGCTCGAGTACGAAGAGGTGATCGCGTATCACCTCGAACAGGCTCATCGGTACCGAGCTGAGCTGGGATTGACCGATGAGCTGACCCGCTCTCTTGCCGCCAGCGCTGCATCGCACCTGCGATCCGCAGGCCTGCGGGCGCTTGCTCGCAACGATCCACCGGCCACCACGAACCTGCTCTCGCGCGCTGTGGCGCTGCTCGAGGACCCTCGCCAGCGCGGTGAGCTCCTGATGCACCTGGCCGCCGCGGCCGTCGACGAAGGGGACTTCCCGCGAGCCACGGCAATGTTTGACGAGGTCAAGGCAGCTGCCCGACGAGCGCAGGACGACCTTCTCGAGATGCGAGCAGAGCTCGAATGGATGGGGCAGGCGCGGCAGCTGATCGACCCATCGATGGACCAATCGCAGATGTTG
Organism: Candidatus Limnocylindria bacterium; assembly: GCA_036569405.1. Taxonomy (GTDB): domain Bacteria; phylum Chloroflexota; class Limnocylindria; order QHBO01; family QHBO01; genus CF-167. The sequence goes on along the minus strand of DATCQR010000029.1, from coordinate 3,710 downwards.
AGCCTGGCGAGCCGGGTCGAGGGTCTGGCGGTTGAGCGGGGGGAGAGGTCCGGAAGGATCGCCGCGGAGTTCGCTCGCGCTGATGCCTACCTCATGGAGTGCCGATGGATGGATGAGCTTGCCGCGCTCGAGCGAGCACGCGAGCTGCTCGACCCTGACGAGGATCCCCGACACTGGCTGCGGTGCAACGTGATGATCTGCAACAGCCTGCGCTGGGGCCCCGTTCCGGCCGCCGAGGCGATCACGCGCATCGAGGCGATCACGTGGGTGGGTGATACCGGGAAGGTCGGGCGTGCAGTCTTCACAGCGGCGCTGCGCGCCATGCTCGGGCAGTTCGACCATGCACGAAACGAAGCGCGTGCCTCCCGCGAGTACCTCGAGGAACGCGGCATGCGGATGCGTGTCGCGGGCAGCGCCATGCAGCGGAGTGCCGTGGAAGAGCTGGCCGGTGACCTCGGGGCGGCCGATCTCGCTCTGGGCGAAGGCATCGACATCCTCAAGTCCATGGGCGAAAAGGGAGTCCTCTCGACCCTGGCGGGCATGCGCGCCGCGGTCCTCTACCGCCTCGGCCGCAGCAAGGACGCGGAGGCGTCGGTGCTGCTGGCTCAGGAGACCGGTTCGCCGCAGGACATCGCAACCCAGGTCGGGTGGCGAAATGTGGCGGCCCAGCTTGCTGCGGATGAAGGTCGCCTGGCGGACGCCGAGCGAGTGATCGGCGAGGCCGTGGAGCTCATTGAACCCACGGACTTCCTGGAGCTGCGCGGAGGGGCCTTCGAGGCCCTGGCGCACGTCGAGGGCCGGGCGGGCCGACCGGACGCCTGGAAGGCAGCGCTCGATCGTGCGATCGCGGAGCACGAGCGAAAGGGCAACCTGGTAGCCGCATCGCGCCTTCGCGAGCAGCTGGTCGCCGGCGCCCCAGACCCGGTCGCTTCCGCCTGAACGAGCTTGCCGCTGGCGAGTGGCGTGCCCGAGAGGACTCGAACCTCCGACCTTCAGGTCCGCAACCTGACGCTCTATCCACTGAGCTACGGGCACATGCGCGACGGCGATGGCGGAGAGGGAGGGATTCGAACCCTCGGAAGAGGAAACCCCCTTCAACGGTTTAGCAAACCGCCGCACTAGGCCACTATGCGACCTCTCCGCGAGCGGCGCCGATGATAGCATCAAGGCCCTTTCCGCCAGGCAGATCCACCCGTGCAGCGCCTCCCCGTCATCGGCCAGTCATTCGCCCATTCCGCCGTCGAGACGGTGCAGCGGGCCGCCTTCGAGGCGAGCGGCCCGTCGATCACGATCGAGCGCTGGGAACGCACCAGCCATGATCCCCCGCTTGAGGCGATGCGCAGCGCGCTCGCGACGGAGCTCGGGTTGCCCGAACAGGGCATCGCCGTGGTCGGCGACTAAGAGCCAATGTTCTATACCGCCGGCTGGGTGCACGTGATCTGCGGCTGCATGTTCTGCGGCAAGACCGACGAGATGCTGCGCCTCCTGCGCCGCTTCTCGATCGCGGGCCGCACGGTGGTGCTCGTCAAGCCGCGGCTGGACACCCGTACCGAGGATGGGACCGTCATCTCGCGCTCCGGGGCGCACCACACGGCGATCGCCGTCGATGACTCGCGGCAGATCGAGGAACTGGTTGGTGACGCCGATATCGTGGCCATCGAGGAGGGACAGTTCTTCGACGAGCGCCTGCCAGATGTGGTTGGCCGCCTGGCCGATGCGGGAAAGCAGGTACTGGTGACCGGCCTGGACCAGGACTTCCGCGGGATCCCGTTCGGACCGATGCCGCGCCTGATGGCGCTGGCCGACCAGGTCACCAAGCTGACGGCCATCTGCGTCGTCTGCGGGGAGCCGGCCACCCGAACCCAGCGGCTGATCGATGGGCAACCGGCCCCGGCTGACTCACCGCTGATCGTGATCGGGGGGCTCGGGGACGAGAAGTACGAGGCCCGATGCCGGCTCCACCACGAGGTGCCGCCGGCTGAATCCGGCTAGGCGCAGCTCACGCGATCGGCTTGGTCGCCTTGAGCGAGAAGAAGAGGGGCAGCTGTCCCTTCGTGGTGGGTGGCAGACGCCACCGGCCGTCTTCGCCCTCGACCGTGAACCCCACCGGCCATTCGACGAAGTCGAACTCGTGCAGGAAGTCGATGCGCAGACCGGCGTCGATCAGGGCCGTGACGATCTCGCCCATGGAGTGGTCCCAGCCATGCTCGACGAGGCCCTCGGTTGAGGCCGTGGGGTCCGCGTACGAGCCCTTCACCTCGAACCTGAGTGATTCCCGGTGGGACCAGTAGGGATACGCCAAGCGCAGCTCGCCAGGCTCCACGCCCTCGCCCTCGAAGACCTGTGCGACCGGATGGATCTCGGTGACGTAGAAGAACCCGCCGGGCTTCACAAAATGCGCCGCCACTCTTGCCCAGCCCTCGATATCCGGCAGCCAGCCGAGGACGCCGCGAGACGTGTAGACGATATCGAACTCCCCGTCGAGCACGGTTGGCAGGTCGTAGAGGTTCGCGACCAGGAAGGTCGCCGGAAGGTCAACCTCGACAGCGAGCTCCCGGGCAGCGGCGATCCCAGCCTCGCTGAAGTCAGCCCCAGTTACGCGAGCGCCAAGTCGAGCCCACGAGAGCGTGTCGAGCCCGAAATGACACTGCAGGTGCAGCAGGGTCTTGCCCTCTACGGACCCGATCTCCTCGCGCTCGTAGTCGGCCAGGCGGATCGGGCGGCGTCCATCGCGGAATGAGGCGACGTCGTAGAACTCAGAACCCGCGTTGATCTCGGTCCAGCGGTCCCAGAGGCGGCGGTTATCACGAAGGGCTTCGTCGTCCATGCCCGCGGAGTGTAGTGGCGGAGGGGGTGGGATTCGAACCCACGGAGGCTTGCACCTCAGCGGTTTTCAAGACCACCGCATTCGTCCACTCTGCCACCCCTCCGGACCGTGATTCTAGCGTGGGACCTTACGCCAGAGCTGAAAGCCCTCACCAGCCTCGATCATGAAGGCGTGTCACGGTTCCCCGTGCTGGACGTGAGTTCTGGAGGCCATGTCCAAGGCCACCACCGCTTCTCCGGTACCCCGAAGATGGTCCTCTCGATCACCTCTTCCCAGGGCCGGATCAAGGCACGGTCAGGATCGAGGTGCCCGCCGGCAAAGGCCAGGATGGCTGCCTCCACGGCCAGCGCGGCGCCCCACGTCGGACCGGGAGCGGCCAGGACCTCGTCCGCGGCCTCCGACCAGCGCGCCAGGGTCGGGTTGACTCGTATGCTCGTCCATCGCCGCTCTAGTTCTATCCGTCCGGGATCATCCGAGCCGGGAACCTTGGCCGCAACTGCGGCGGACCAGACAGCGGCGCGGGCGTCGTCCAGGTTGGCCTTCAACGCGTCTAACTGGTCCCAGTTGCCTTCGTAGTCGTAGCAGTTCGCCCACATCACCTCGCCGCCATACGCCCACGTCCAAGCCAGCCCGATCGCGGGCGTGTTGCGAAAGGAGCGGTCGAGGGCGGCGATCTCATCCGCCGTCAGCCGATCCGCGCGCTCGATCAACTCGGCAAGCGGCCGACCCACTGTCGGCTGCTCTGTGGTCGGACCCAACTCAGGCGGCACCACCGGCCCCTTGCTCATGGAGGGCCAGATTTCGGGCTCACGCATTTCGAGATTGCCTCCGGACTCCCAACCGCGGCGGTCCCGCCAGTGCCTCCGCCGGGAGTGGGCCAAAC
>DATCQR010000028.1:0-5643 GCA_036569405.1 Candidatus Limnocylindria bacterium | reverse complement strand
GAGCCGCTCGATCGCCGCCTGGGAACGGAGGTTGCGTCCATCGGTCTTGAGCGCCACACGAGTCGCGCCCACCTCGTCGAACGCGTAGGTGAGCTGGAGCAGCTTGGCCTCGGTATTGGTCGCGCTGCGCTGGTGCGACGGCGCGATCCAGGTCCACCCGATCTCAACGTGCCCGTGCTCTGGCGCGATGTCGCCGAAGCGAGTGGACCCCACCGCTCGGCCGGTGGCGACATCGACCGTTGCCCAGGCGACGTATTCCGGCCGGAGGGCATCGGCCAGGTAGGCATCCCAGGCGCTGGAGCCAACCGAGAGGTCAGTGCCCATGTAGCGGAAGGTAACGGGGTCCTGCGCCGCCGCCTCCAGGAGATCGTCGCGATGCGTCTCGGCGAGCGGCTCGAGGCGCACGAACCGCCCGTCCAGGGCGATTCGCTCAGGGCGCTTCATGGGCAGCCAATGAATTTGTCAGATACACACCAAGCGACCGCCGGGAGCATGTTGCGGCCCACGGAATTGCCAGACGCGTCACGTCGCATGAATTTGGCGCCTTTTGGGTCCAAGTTCGGGCCAGATGCACACCTCGCGTGAATTTGGCGCGCGGAGGGAGCGGTTGAGCGCGTTGTGCCCACCTCATGTGAATCTGGCAGAACCGGCGGCGACCATCTAGTGCCCTAGACTGCGGGGGCGCCCTCGCGCGCCGTCACGGCCGCTTCGACCCAGCCGGGTATCTCGCGGCGGAGCGTGGCCAGCGGCACTGAGCCGTGGGCGAGCACCTCGTCGTGGAAGGCACGCAGGTCGAATCGGTCTCCCATGAATTCGCTGACCTCGCGCCGCGCGCGCTCGATCTCACGCTGCCCGATCTTGTACGCGAGCGCCTGGCCCGGCCAGATGGTGTAGCGGTCGACCTCGATCTCCGCGTCGACCAGCGGCAGCGAGCCGCGCTCGTGCATCAGCTCTATGGCGCGCTCCCTGCTCCAGCCGAATGCGTGGAGCCCAGAGTCGACGACCAGGCGGGCCGCCCGGAATGACTGCGCATCGAGCATCCCGAGCCGCTCGGCCTCGGACTGGTAAAGGCCCATCTCGTCGGCGAGCCGCTCGCAGTAGAGGCCCCAACCTTCCGAGTAGGCCGCGCCGGCCATTCGCGAGCCGAGGGTCCGGAAGGCTGGCAGGCCGGTCAGCTCCATCTCAATGGCGAGCTGGAAATGGTGTCCCGGCGTCGCCTCGTGGAAGGTGATGGCGGCGATCTTGTGCAGGTCGCGCGCCTCCGGCTGGTAGGTGTTCAGGTAGTACTGGCCGGCGCGCGACCCATCGATGGAGGGTGGCATGTAGAAGGCCGGTGGCACCTCGCGCTCGCGGTACTCCTCGACCGCCTTGACCTCGCAATCGGCCCTCGGCAGGCGGCCGAAATAGCGCGGAGCCGTCGCGAAGGCGCGCGCCGTCTGCTCGGCCGCCAGCTCCACGATCTGCTCTCGCGAGGAGGTGTGGTTGGCCGGATCCTCGCGGAGCGCCCTCGCGTAGTCGACGCGGTCGCGGTACCCGGCCCGCTTCGCGATCTGGTCCTTCTCGGCCTCGATGTGCGCCAGGTCCTCGAGCCCGAACCGATGGACCTCGTCGGGGGTGGTATCGATCGTCGTGTGCATGCGGATCCCGAGCCGATAGGCCTCCTCGCCACCCGGCGTGCTGGAGATGCCGGGCTCAAGACGCGCCTGCGCCTCGTATTCATCGGCCAGGAAGTCACGCAGCGCCTGGAGCGCGGGATAGAGATCCGCCTGCACGGAGACGCGAACCCGTTCACGTGCTGCGTCGTCGGCGACGTGGGCCATCGCCACCGCCGGGAAAGTGTCAACGGGAAGCGCCAGCATGCGCTCGATCTGCTCGATCTCCTTCCGCACCGGAATCGCCGCTCCGGTGCGACCATCGGCCATCCCTTCGCGGAGGGTCTGGATCTCCTGCTCGATTGCCGCGGGATAGGCGACGAAGCGGGCCAGCAGCCGCTCCAGCCCGTCGGGCGTGTCAGCGATCTGGTACTGCGCGATCCGGACCGGCATGGTCTGGGTGCCGAAGATGTGGTTGATCGCCAACTGGTACTGCTTCTTCTCCAGCGCCTCGAGGTGGGTGCTCGCGACCAGGATCAGCATGTCGCGCGTGATGACCTGCTCGGGATCGAGCCCTGTGGGGTCGATCGCCTCCGCGTCGGCGAGGGTCTCGCGGAAGGCGGCCTCGTCGGCGGCCCTGCCTGCCTCACCAAGGTCGGGAAGGCGGTCGTCCCAGCGGTCGTCGCCCAGGATGGTGGCGTAGACCGGGTCTCGCTCGAGGGCTCCCTCCCAGAAGCGATCTGCGAGCTCGTTGACGGCGGCGTTCGGGTCGGCGTGGCTCACGGGCGCAGGGTCTCCTTGTCTGGACGATTGCGGCGGCGAGGAGTTTACCCGGTCATCGACCACCGAACAGGTCGGCGAGCAGGGCCGGCGGCGTCTCCTCGAGCTGGTCGTATCGGCACTCGGCCGGGGACTTGTCCGGACGCCAGCGCTTGAAGGTCGTGCCATGGCGGAAGCGGTCGCCCTGGAGGTGGTCGAAGGCGACCTCGCACACGAGCTCGGGCCGCAGCGGCTCCCAGGACAGGTCCTTGCCGCGATTCCAGCGCGAGGTTGCGCCCGGCATGCGCTTCCCCTCGGCTGCGGCCTGCCATTCGTTCCACTCCTTCCAGGGGTGCCCATCAAGTGCGTCGACGCGGTACGGCTCGAGGAAGGTGACGAGCTCACGACGTCGCTCCTCGGTGAACGACGAGCTGACACCGGCATGCTGCAGCTGGCCGGCGTCGTTCCACAGGCCCAGGAGCAGGGAGCCGACCATCGTGCCGGGCCCGTTCTTGTGCCAGCGGAAGCCGGCCACGACGCAGTCCGCGGTACGCAGGTGCTTGATCTTGGCCATCTCCCGCTTTCCGGGCAGATAGCGGCCCTCAGCCCGCTTGGCGATCACGCCGTCAAGGCCGGCCCCCTCGAAAACGTCGAACCAGTGACGCGCCACCGCAGGGTCGCTGGTCGCCGGAGTGAGCAGGACCGATGCCGGCGGGTCGGCGAGGAGCGCCTCCAACTGCGCGCGCCGATCGTCGAGCGGCGCGTCCCGAAGGTCATCGGCCCCTTCGGCGAGGCAGTCGAAGGCGACAAACGAGGCGGGCGTCTCGGCTGCCAGCATCGCGACGCGGGACGCCGCCGGGTGGATTCGGAGCAGCAGCGACTCGAACTCCAGCCCGCCGTCGCGCGCGATGACGATCTCTCCGTCGAGCACGAAGCGCGCCTTCGGACCACCAACCGCGCGCAGGGGCTCGAGGAGCTCCGGGAAGTATCGGTCCAGTGGCTTCAGGTCCCGCGACTGGAGGTAGAGATCCGGCCCGTCGCGAAAGACGAGGGCCCGGAAGCCGTCCCACTTCGGCTCGTAGCGCCAGCCTTCCCCGACCGGCAGCTCCGGCGTCGGCTTGGCCAGCATCGGCTCGACGGGGGGCTCGATCGGGAACGACATGGGCACCGATGATACCCGCGCCGATGTTTCGGCCATACTCGCCGTGATGAGCATCTCGATCCAGTTCCTGGGGGCGGTGGGGACGGTCACCGGCTCGCAGTTCCTGGTCACCGCCGGTGAACGCCAGATCCTCGTCGACTGCGGCATGTTCCAGGGCGCGCCGGAAGAGGTGAGCCGCAACCGGATGGCGTTTGCCTACGACCCGAAGACCCTCGACGCGCTGCTGTTGACCCACGCCCATTTCGACCACTGCGGGCGCATCCCCGCCCTGGTCAAGGCCGGCTTCCGTGGACCGATCTTCGCAACCGCGGGCACGGCCGACCTGACCGAGATCGTCTTGCGTGACGCCGCGAAGCTGCAGGAAGAGGCGGAAAACCGATGGCGTAAGAAGCACCCGGACGACGCGGCCACGCGCGACGCGGAGCTGGCGAGCGAGGAGGCGGCAGTCGAGAACGACGCGCAGATGCCGGCCAAGCTGCGGGCGGGGCCTGCCGAGGGGACGACCATGACTCGCACCGCGCTCTACTCGATGGCCGATGTCGAGCAGACCGTGACCCAGTTCAAGCCGGTCGACTACGACACGGAGGTGAACCTGCTTGACGGCATCACGGCCACCTTCCGCGACGCCGGGCACATCCTGGGCTCAGCGATCGTCGAGCTGAAGGTCATCGAAGGCGCGGCCTCGACCACCATCGTCTTCTCAGGCGATCTCGGCCGCAACGACACGCCGATCCTGCGCGACCCGACGCCGATCAGCCACGCCGACTTCGTCCTGGTCGAGTCGACCTACGGCAACCGGGAGCACGCGCCGCACGAGCAGGCAATCGAGGAGCTGGCGAGCGCGATCAACGAGGTGGCCACCGATCGCGGCGTCCTGCTGGTGCCCAGCTTCGCGATCGGGCGTACCCAGGAGCTGGTGTGGGTCCTGGACGAGCTGTATCGCGACAAGCGAATTCCGCGGCTGCCGCTCTACCTTGACTCCCCGATGGCGAGTCGCGCCAGCGACGTCTATCTCCGTCACCCGGAGGACTTCGACGAGGAGACCGCCGCGCTGCTGCGGTCCGGCGATTCGCCGCTCGTCTATCCCGGCGAGACGTACACCAACGAGGTCGACCAGTCGAAGGGGATCAGGACGCAGCCGCGGCCACTGATGGTCGTCGCCAGCTCGGGGATGCTGACCGGCGGGCGGATCATGCACCACCTCAAGGACTTCCTCCCGGATCCCGCCTGCACCCTGCTGTTCATCGGCTACCAGGGTGAGGGGACGCTCGGGCGGCACATCCAGTCGGGCGCCAAGGTGGCCAAGATCGACGGTGTCGCGTACGACATCAAGTGCCGAGTCCGCGTCATCTCCGGCTTCTCCGCGCATGCCGACGAGCACGAGCTCGACGACTGGCTCGGCAACTTCGCGAAGGCAGGCGGCACGAACGGAGCCGATGGCAAGCCGAAGCGGGTCTTCGTCACGCATGGCGATCCCGACGCGGCCGAAGCATTTGCAACGCGGATCCAAGCGATGGGCCTGGACGCCCACCTCCCGACCTACCTGGAGACGGTCCAGCTGCGCTGAGTGCCCCGGGGGTGGCTAGCATGCCGCGCATGACCGACCGACCCTTCATCTCGTTCATGACCGACTTCGGTGTCGGCTCCAGCGCCCCTGCGGTGTGCCGTGGCGTGATGCTGGACATCGCCCCCGACGCGCGACTGGTCGACGTGACGCATGCGATCCGCCATTTCGCCCTGCGGGATGGCGCGTTCCTGCTGGCACGAAGCGTTCCGTACTTCCCGATCGGCGTGCACGTGGCTGTGGTCGACCCGGGGGTCGGCACGGCCCGCCGGCCGATCGCCCTGCAGGCGGCTCGCGGTGACTACCTCGTCGGACCCGACAACGGGCTGCTGGTCCCGGCGGCGATGGCGCTGGGTGGGATCGCCGGAGCCCGCGCCCTCGAAAACCGCGCCCTCTGGCTGCCAAGCGTGTCGCACACCTTCCACGGGCGGGACATCTTCTCGCCGGTCGCAGCTCACCTTGCCACCGGCACACCCTTCGAGAGCTTCGGCCCGGAGCTCGAGCCCGCTGAGGTGACCTGCCTGGAGATGCCGATCGCCACGCCGCGCGACGGCGGGCTCGACACA
>DATCQR010000027.1:0-8732 GCA_036569405.1 Candidatus Limnocylindria bacterium | reverse complement strand
CGCTCGGACCGACAGCAGCTTGACCTCCACCTGTTGCTCCAGGAGCGCCATCGGTCCGTCCTGGCGGGTGAGCCGACAGCCTTCGTCGAGGCCGACCTGGACCTGCACGCGTTCGTGGCCGGAGTCGCTCGCAGTCCGCTGCATGCCGCGCTGGAGCGCATGGCTGGAGTGGGCCTCAGGACGGATATGGGAGGGCGGGCGAGACGCTTGGCGCTCGACGAAGACCTCGATGAACTGCATCGCACGCTTGTCGATGCCATCGATGCATCGGATGCCGATGCCGCCCGCACGGCCGCACGAGCGATCGCCATCGCCGAGGGCGCAGCACCCGACTAGGGATCTTGCTGCGCTACCCTATCGGGCGTGCCACAGATCCATCTCCGTGCGGAGCCGGGAGACTACGCGCCGCTGGTGCTGCTGCCGGGCGACCCCAACCGGGCTCGCAAGATCGCGGAGCGTTTCGACGGAGGGCTGGGAAAGGCACGCCAGGTGACCGAGCATCGGGCCCTGTACGGCTGGACGGGCACGTACCAGGGACACCCGGTGAGCGTGCAGACATCGGGCATGGGGACGCCGAGCTTTGCGATCGTGGCCGAGGAGCTGCTGCGGCTCGGCGCGACGCAGCTGATTCGCGTCGGGACCTGTGGCGGGATCGCGCCGGGCCTGCGCACCGGTGACCTGGTGGTCGCGCTCTCTGCCTGCCCGACCGATGGCGCCACCAACACCTACCTCCATGGGGACCGATACGCCCCGACCGCCGACTTCGCCCTGACGCACACCCTGGTCCACGCGGCGGAAGAGGCGGGGATCCCGGTGCGCGTCGGCCCGGTGGCATCGGTCGACGTCTTCTACAACACCGATGCCGACTACTTCAGCAAGTGGCGCGACCGAGGGGTGCTCGCCTTCGAGATGGAGGCATCGGTCCTCTTCTACCTGGCGGCGCGCGCCGGGGTCCAGGCGGCCTGCCTGCTCACCGTCAGCGACGTGCTGAACGAGGAAGAGGGCACGGAAGAGACCTACATGTCGCTCGAGGACCTGGACGCCGCGGTCGAACGCATGATCGAGGTGGCGCTGACAGCCGCCGTACAATCGGCGCCATGACCGATACCCTTGCCCGCCCTGCCGCCTCGGACGCGGCGGCCGACTTTCTCCCTCTGAAGGGGATCGACCACGTCGAGTTCTGGGTCGGGAACGCGAAGCAGGCGGCGGCCTACTATCGGGCCCTGTGGGGATTTACGCCGGTCGCCTATGCCGGCCTCGAGACGGGGGTCCGTGACCGCGCCAGCTACGTCCTGGTGCAGAACGACATCCGTTTCGTCTTCACCGCCCCGTTGACCGACACCGGGGAGCTGGCCGAGCATGTCCGCCGTCACGGCGACGGAGTCCACGACATCGCCTTTGCCGTCGACGACGTGGCATCGGCCTGGCGCGAGACCACCGCGCGCGGAGCGGTGAGCGCGTTGGAGCCGGCGGAGGTCACCGGCGAGAAGGGCGTGCTGCGCCGCTCGGCGATCCATACGTATGGCGAAGTGCTCCACTCGTTCATCGACCGCAGCGACTACACCGGCACCTTCGCCCCCGGCTATCACCGTATCGCCAAGCCGCCGGCGGCGGCCACCGGACAGCAGCTGCTCGAGGTGGACCACTGCGTCGGCAACGTGGCGCTGGGCGACATGAACAAGTACGTCGACTTCTACCGCGACGTGCTCGGCTTCTCGCAGCTGATCCACTACGACGACAAGGTGATCCACACCGAGTTCTCCGCCCTGATGAGCAAGGTGATGCAGTCGGGCAACGGGCGAATCAAGTTCCCGATCAACGAGCCCGCCGTTGGCAAGCGCAAGAGCCAGATCCAGGAGTTCCTGGACTTCTACCTCGAGGCGGGGACCCAGCACATCGCTCTCCGAACCGAGGACATCGTCGGCACGGTGCGTGCCCTTCGCTCACGGGGAGTGGAGTTCCTCGGCATGCCGCACGAGTACTACGCGGCGCTGCCGGAGCGCGTCGGCGACGTCGGCATCCCCATGGACCTCCTCGAGGAGCTCGGAATCGAGGCCGATCGCGACGAGGAAGGCTACCTGCTCCAGATCTTCACCAGGCCGGTGCAGGATCGCCCGACCTTCTTCTTCGAGATCATCGAGCGGCACGGGTCGCGCGGCTTTGGGGTCGGCAACTTCAAGGCCCTCTTCGAGGCGATCGAGCGCGAGCAGGAGAAACGCGGCAACCTCTGAGCCCTCGTAGACTCCATCGACCATGAAGATCGCCCACGTGCGTGAGACGCACGCTCCGGCGGGGACGCCGTGGCGGCTCGCTGCTGCACTCGAGCCCGGGGACTCGCCGCAGCGGTGGCTCGACCTGGACCCCGCTCGGCGAGACCAGGTTGCCGCCGACCAGCGGCTGGCGCACAACTCGGCGCTGTTTCGCCAGCCGTTGACCAGCCTGGACGACCTGCTGGCGCGCGGACTGCGCGTGTCGACATTGGGCGAGATCGTGGCGGGAGCCGGCGCGGACGCTCACACGCTGGACGCAGCGGACCTGGCATTCGGGCCACCGATCCTGAATCCGCCATCGCTGCGCGACTTCTACGCGTTCGAGGGGCACGTCAAGACAATGTGGGAGCGCCGCGGCGGCACCGTTCCCGAGGCGTGGTACAGGATCCCGATCTTCTATTTCTCCAACGTTTCGGAGATCCGCGGCCCGGTTGAACCGGTGTGGTGTCCGGCGGCGTCGCAAGAGCTGGACTACGAGCTCGAGGTGGCGGCCCTGGTCGACACGCCGGTGAGCGACCTCTCCGCGGAGCGCGCGGAGGAGGCGATCGGTGGCTACCTCGTCTTCAACGACTGGAGCGCACGCGACCTCCAGCGCGAGGAGACAACCGTTCGCCTTGGACCGGCCAAGGGGAAGGACTTCGCGTCCTCCATCGGTCCCTGGCTGGTCACCCCCGACGAGCTTGCAGACGCGCGGCGCGGAAAGGGTTACGACCTTGCCATGACCGCCACGGTCAACGGTACGGAGCTGTCGCGCGGGTCCTGGGGCGATGCCCAGTTCAGCTTCGGCGAGATGATCGCCCGAGCAAGCGCCGATGCGCGGCTGCGCCCCGGCGACCTCCTCGGCTCGGGGACCGTCGGCACCGGCTGCCTGCTGGAGGTCAAGGACGAGATCCTGAAGCGATACCTCGAGCCCGGCGATGTCGTGACGCTGACGGTCGAGCGGCTCGGCGTATTGACGACCCCCATCGTCGAACGGCCAGGGGACCGATGACCACCGAGACCGTTGCCACCTCGCTCACGCGAATGAACGCCGTCGAGCGACGGCTGACCGAGCATGCCGCGCGATCCCTGCCTGCCGGCCTGACCGATCCCGATCCCGGCGCCTCCGAGCGCTGGGAGGCGGGGCAGGTGTGGGCGCACCTGGCCGAGTTCCCCGGCTACTGGCTGGACCAGATCCGCGCCATCCTTGCTGCGCGGGCCGGGGGCGCGCAGGGGCCGATTCCCTTCGGCCGCATGAAGACCGATGCCAGCCGGACCGATCCGATCGAGCGGGAGCGGCGGACGGCCCCGGGGGAGCTCCTCCAGCGCGTGACCGCCAAGCTCGGCGAGCTGTCGGCCGAATTGACCGCCCTGCCGGACGATGCCTGGAGCGCGAGCGGGCTACACCCGACCCTCGGGGAGATGTCACTGGAGGGGATCGTCGAGCGATTCGTCCTCGCCCACCTGGAGGAGCATGCCGATCAGCTCGACGGTCTGGAGCTGGTGACCGTCGACGAGATCCGCGCCGCCGCCGAGCGGATCCGAGGGGTGGCTCTCCACACGCCGCTCCTGCGCTGGGACGACCGCACATGGCTCAAGCCGGAGAGCCTGCAGCCGGTAGGCGCCTTCAAGATGCGCGGCGCGTACAACGCCGTCGCCTCGCTGACCGACGCTGAGCGAGCGCGCGGCGTGGTCACCTACTCAAGCGGCAACCATGCCCAGGCGGTCGCCCGGGCAGCCCGCCTGATGGGAGCCCACGCCACCATCGTCATGCCGGAGGACGCCCCGCCGGTCAAGGTCGAGGGGGTCCGTCGCGACGGCGCCGAGATCATCGTCGCGGGGCGGACGGGCGAGGAGCGCCACGCGATCGCGCTGGAGCTGGTGGAGAGAGACGGTCGGGTGATGATCGAGCCATACGACGACCGGCGCATCATCGCGGGGCAGGGGACCTGTGGCCTGGAGATCGCCGAGGACCTGCCCGCGGTCACGAGCGTCCTGATCCCGGTGAGTGGCGGCGGGCTCTCGGCCGGGATCGCCACCGCGATCAAGGCACTGGCCCCAAACGCCCGCGTCATCGGGGTCGAGCCCGAGCTCGCGGCCGACGCGCGCGAGTCGCTGGCCAAGGGCGAGATCGTGCGCTGGGACGGCTCCCTGACGACCCGCACCATGGCCGACGGGCTGCGCGTCGAGCACCTCGGCTGGCTCCCCTTCCTCCACCTGCGCCGCTTCATGGACGAGATCGTGACCGTCAGCGAAGAGGAGATGGCCGAGGCGATGCGCCAGCTCGCGACGCGCGGCCGCCTCGTGGTCGAGGCATCCGGCGCGGCCGGCATGGCAGCGCATCTGTCAGGTGCGGCGCCGCAACCGGAGGGGGACGACCACCGCGTGATCGTGATCAGCGGCGGAAACGTCGACCCCATCGCCTTCGCCGCGATCCTGCGCGGGTAGCGTTCCCTCGTGAGCCAGGACGTCGAGGATCTGAACCGCCGCCTGCTGCGCGCCCGCGACGCCATGGACCGCTCCTACGCCGAGCCGCTCGATGTCCGCGCCGTGTCCGCGGTGGCATGTCTCTCCGAGGCCTACTTCATCCGCACCTTCCGCTCCGTGTTCGGGGAAACGCCTCACCGCTACCTGCAGCGGCGGCGGGTGGAGCGTTCCATGTTCCTGCTGCGCGAGACCGACCGGAGCGTGACCGACGTCTGCCTCGACGTCGGCTTTACGAGCCTGGGGACGCTCAGCCGGATGTTTCGCGAGATCGTCGGCGAGACACCGTCCGGCTACCGGATGGGCCATGGCCCGATCGTCGCGCCCAACTGCGTCCAACTGGCGGCGATGCGACCGCTACGCGCGGCGGAGTGAGGATGCAATCGAGCAGTTTTGGAGAAGCCGAGGCCGTGGCGGCTCCCTAGGATCAAAGTCACGCCAATCGAACTCGCACAGGAGAGGAGATCTCATGATCACCAGGCTGAACGTCGCTTCGATCTATGTCCTCGACAAGGAGGAGGCGCTCGACTTCTACGTCAACAAGCTCGGACTCGAGGTGGGCAACGACATCCGACAGGGTGACTACCGCTGGCTGACGGTCCGCGTCCCCGGCGAGGGGGCGACCGAGGTCTCCCTCGAACAGCCGGGCCCGCCACTGCACGACGAGGCGACGGCCGCGCAGCTCCGCGAGCTGATCACCAAGGGCGCCTTGGGTGGTCTCGTCTTCATCACGGACGATGCCCGGGGCCTGTACGAAACTCTCAAGGCACGCGGCATCACCGACTTCACCCAGGAGCCCACCGAGCACTTCTATGGCACCGATATGGGCCTGCGCGATCCCTTCGGCAACCCCATCCGGATCCTGCAGCAGGGAAAGGTCGCCCAGGAGGCAACGGCCTGACGGTCCGGACCCTCAGCGCGGCTGGCGCGCGCCGGTGACTCGCCGCGCTCCCAGCAGCAGAACCGCCGCCGCGCCGGCAACCACGGCGCCTATCGCCGCCACGCTGGCATAGCCGATCCCGAAGCCGCCCGACTGGGCCACCGCGCCGGCCACGAACGGACCGATCCCCAGCCCCGCCGACAGTGCGGTCGAGTAGCCGCCCAGGCCGGTCGCCCGCAGCTCGGCGGGGGCGCGCTCGCTGATCACGACCTGGATCATCATCAGCGTGAAGGCGAGCGCCAGGATGCCGATGATGAAGACGGCCGCGATCCCCAGCGGACCGCTCTGCAGGCCGAGCAGGGAGGTCGCCCCGGCATACGCGACGCACCCGCCAGCCATGGCCAGGGGAGGCACCGCCCGGCGGTCGATGAGCCGTCCGAGTGGCACCCGCGAGAGGCCGTTCGTGATGGACTGGAGCGCCAGCAACAGGCCGATGGAGCCGGCGGCCAGCCCAATCGAGGTCCCGAACAAGGGGAAGAGGCCGCTGACTGCGCCCCACGGCACGCCGATCCCGAAGGCGGCAATCCAGCACCCGACCAGCACCCGGTCGCGAGCCAGCACGGCGACCAGGCCGGGCAGCCCCCTGACGTCCACCCTGGTCCGGATATCGCCACGCATCAGGATCGGTCCGGCCAGCGCCACCAACGCGAGGGTCGTGGCTACGAGATAGGTCTGCGGGATGCCAAGGTGCTGCCAGGCGAGGCCGCCGACTGCGGGACCCAGCGCAATTCCGCTATGCGTTCCGAGCGTCATCCAGCCAAAGGCCGATCCGCGCCGCGTCTCCTCCGCGCTTCCGGCCACGTAGGCCCCGATCGCCGGCAGGAAGAGGGACGAGGTGAGTCCCGAGAGGACCGCCCAGGCATACAGCGGCGCCGTGGTCCCGGTCGTCTGGGCGAGGAGCGGGACCAGGTTGACGAGCGCGCTCCCGATCACCGCAACGGTTACCGTGCGTCGGGTCCCCCAGGCATCGGCGACCGCGCCGAACGGCAGGCTGAAGATGGCGCCGAGGCCAAAGCGGATGGCGGCGATCGTGCCGGCCTCGGTCAGGGAACCTCCCAGCGACTGGACGTGGAGCGGAATTGCCACCCCCGACGCCCATTGGCCGAGGGTGAAGGTGAACATGGCCAGGTAGGCCGGCCAGAGCGGCCTCCCCTGGAACCGCGCCGTCACGCGCCGCGCAGGCCGGAGAGCAGCGCCACGGCGTTGGCCCCCAGCGCATCCACCGCATAGCCGCCCTCCAGCAGGGCGATCATCGGCATGCCCAGCCCAGCCATGAGATGGCCAATCTCCCGGTAGTCCGGGGTGCGCAGCCCCAGGTCTCCGATCGGGTCGCGCTCGAAGGTGTCGAATCCTGCCGAGATGACGAGCGGTGCATCGGGCGCGAAGGCGACGATCATCTGCAGCGCCTCAGCCAGCGCCACGACGTACGCATCAAATGCCGTCCCCGCGGGAAGTGGCCAATTGCGCGTCAACCGTGCGCCGTTGCCGGCACCGCGTTCGCCGGCATACCCGGAGAAGTACGGGTATGCCCGCGCTGGGTCGGCGTGCAGGGAGAGGTACAGCACATCTCCCCGCTCCCAGAAGATCTGCTGCGTGCCGTTGCCGTGGTGATAGTCGATGTCAAGGATCGCGACGCGGCGAGCGCCCCCCTCGCGTCGCAGCCACTCGGCCGTGATCGCGGCGTTGTTGAAGTAGCAGTAGCCGCCCAGCATGCCGCGCGCGGCGTGATGCCCCGGCGGCCGGCACAGCCCAAAGGCGAGGGGAGCGCCTCCCACCACCCGTTCGGCCGTGGACAGCGCCACGTCCACGGCCGCCAGCGCCGCGTCCCAGGTGCCGCCAACGATTGGCGTGGCGGTGTCGAACAGGTACGCCCCCAGCCGATGGTGCGCCCCGGCCGGCATGCCGGTCAGCGCCATCTGCTGGCCATAGGCCGCCACCAGGAAGACATCGGGGAAAAACGCCCGCGAGCCGTCGGTGGCGCCGGCGGCGAGCGCATCGGTCCAGGCATGCTCGAAGATCTCGACCATCTTCGCGTCGTGGACCGCCAGGATCGGCGAGCGCCCATGCTCGGTCGGCTGTTCGAAGGCGTAGCCGCCGTCGGCGGCCAGCGCCGCCTCGATCGCAAGCACCCGCTCGGGCGACTCCCAGCAGGGGATCTCGACCCCGCTGGCGAGCTCGATCAGCCCGCTGTGGGCCAGGTGCGCATCGGAATGGATGACGGGGACGAGGTCGGACACGGACGCCTGCGAGTGTACCGATGCCTTCCTACTGGACGGCGCCCTTGGTGCCCCACCGCTCCAGCTCGGCCTCGAGGTCGAGCGGCAGCACGACGCCAGAATCGGCGTACTCGCCCCACGCCTCGCGAGGAACCTGCCACATGATCTCGAACTCGTTGCCGTCGGGATCGCGGCCATAGAGCGACTTGCTCACGCCATGGTCGCTGGCTCCACCCAAGGCTCCAGCCTCGGAGAGTGCCTTGGCGGCGGTTGCGAGGTCCTCGATCGTCCCGACTTCCCAGGCCAGGTGGTAGAGCCCCACTGAGCCACGCGGTGGGCGAGGGGCCTCCGCGCCAACCTCGAACAGGCCAAGGTCGTGGTGATTGCCGCCGCTCGGCGAGCGCATGAACGCGGCGCGCATGCCCTGCGGCCGCTCCAGCTCTTCGAAGCCGAAGATGCGGTGGTAGAACTCTGCCGCCTTGTCCGCGTCGCGGACCCAGAGGACGGCGTGGTTGAGTCGGGTCACGTTGAACATGGAGCGTCGAGTCTAGCGCAGCCCGCGAAGGGATCGAGATCGGCACGTGGACTCTAGAATGGCCGCACCGTGTTCTACCTCCAGCGCGGCCAGGTGCCGCACAAGCGCCACACTCAGTTCCGCAAGCCGGACGGCAGCCTGTACGCCGAAGAGCTGTTCGGCGTCGAGGGCTTCTCCGGCAAGGCGAGCCTCCTCTACCACCACACGCCCCCGACCCAGACCAACCGGATCGAGAAGGTTCGGGATGTCTCGCTCGAGCCCTGGACCGATGACGAGGCCGGCCCGCATCGGCACCACCTGGTCAACTC
>DATCQR010000026.1:0-1995 GCA_036569405.1 Candidatus Limnocylindria bacterium | reverse complement strand
ACTCACGTCTGAGGTGTCGCAGGTGTTACCTGTGAGGTCGCAGGCGTAGGGTTGGCGCTCACCTCCGGCCATGCCATGCCCGGAGGTCAGCGCCCCGCGGCCCGGGCCCCCCGTCTCGCGTCGTGGGGCGTCACCCGTGGCCCATCGAGGTCTGGGACGCCGGCCCAACCAGGAACTACTGTCCGCGGTCAAGAGCCCGAGTGTTGGGGGACACTCACCGGGTCCCAGCGCCCCGCCGTCGCAGACGTGCGGGGCGCGACCACGTCGGCGAGCTCGCCCGCTGGAGACCCGAGACTCCGGCGGGCATCGTCATGCCTCCGGGGATGCTTCGTTCAATTTTGCCTGTGCCACGTCGGCGACAGTCTGCTGTGTGGCGTGCGCCCGAGCGAGGAGCCGCATGAGGGCCTCGTCGATCCCGAGGGTGTCGCGCTGGGCCAGCGCGCCTGTGGCCTGTTCGATCGCGATATGGCCCTGGAGTGCGATCCGGAGCTGCTGCTCGGCGAGCCCGCATAGCCCGTCCCACCTGCCAGCCATGGCAACGGATGATATCCGCGGGGACCGTGCTTTGACCCCGCTGGAGACCCCGAGATTCCGGAGTTGCGTCCAGCAGAGTGGTGTACGGATTCGTCGGTGAGCGTGTCGTCTAAGTAGGCGACGGCCACCGCGTGATCCTTCGAGTGATCTCCTACAACCGACTCGAAGAAGGACACGACGATGACCGTCACTCCAAGTATCGATGGCGCACGCCTGCTCGAGGAACAACTGGCCCAGGCCAGCCCTGATCTGCTGCGCGAGCTGCTGACCACCTTCATCAACACCTTGATGTCGGCCGAGGCCGACGCTGTGTGCGGTGCGGCCTACGGCACGGTGTCTGAGGACCGGGTCAACCGCCGCAACGGCTACCGATCGCGCGACTTCGACACCCGCGCCGGCACCCTGGACCTGGCCGTTCCCAAGCTGCGGCAGGCCACCTACTTCCCCGAATGGCTGCTGGAACGCCGCAAGCGTGCCGAGCGAGCACTGACGTCGGTCGTGGCGACCTGCTACCTGCTCGGGGTCAGCACGCGCCGGATGGACAAGCTGGTTCAGTCACTCGGGATCACGACCCTGTCCAAGAGTCAGGTCAGCGAGATGGCCAAGGACCTCGACACCCACGTCGATCAGTTCCGCACCCGCCGGCTTGAGGACGCTGGTCCGTTCACGTTCGTGGCCGCCGACGGGCTCGTGCTCAAGGTCCGCGAAGGTGGCCGCGTCGTGCCCGTGCACGCACTTGTCGCGACCGGTGTCGACTCCGACGGACACCGACAAATCCTCGGGGTCCAGGTCACCACCAGCGAAGATGGCGCCGGCTGGCTCGCCTTCTTCCGGGATCTGGTCGCCCGCGGCCTGTCCGGAGTGAAGCTGGTGACCAGCGATGCGCACGCCGGTCTGGTCGCCGCGATCACTGCGACCCTGCCCGGCATCAGCTGGCAACGGTGCCGCACCCACTACGCCGCAAACTTGATGACCATCACCCCCAAGAGCTCGTGGCCCTGGGTCAAAGCGCTGCTGCACTCGATCTACGACCAGCCCGACGCCGAGTCGGTCTGCGCCCAGTTCGACCGCGTCGTCGACGCGCTGACCGAGAAGTTTCCTGCCGTCGCCGAGCACCTTGAGGAGAACCGCGCCGACGTGATCGCGTTCGCGAAGTTCCCCAAAGAAGTCTGGCGCCAGATCTGGTCGAACAACCCCAACGAGCGACTCAACCGCGAGATCCGTCGCCGCACCGACGTTGTGGGAATCTTCCCCGACCGGGGATCGATCATCCGACTCGTCGGCGCCGTCCTGGCTGAGCAGCACGACGAGTGGGCCGAAGGTCGGCGCTACCTCGGACTCGACGTCCTCACCAGATCCCAGGCCGTCGACACCAACCTCGAGGAGGCGACCAACGACCTGACCATGCAAGCCATCACGGCCTAACCGCACGACCACGAGGGATCAGACCTCGTACACCAC
>DATCQR010000025.1:0-4514 GCA_036569405.1 Candidatus Limnocylindria bacterium | reverse complement strand
ACCCAGAGCAGGTGGATGCCGGCCAGTCCGACATCGATACAGCGTGCCTCTGCGGCCTCCTTCGCCGCGCCTTCCAGAAACGTCCCATCGACGCGCTGTGCGTAGGCCGCACACACCGTCCCGGCGCGCAACCCCGCGAGTCCTGCCAACACGAAGAGTGCCGACGACTCCATTTCGAGGTTGGCGACGCGCTGGCGTCGCAGCTCCTCCGCGAGATCAGGATAGCGAACCGGGAGCGTGCGCATCGCCCTTCCCTGCGGAGCGTAAAACCCGCTCGCCGTCGCTGTCATTCCAACATGGTACCGAGCACCCGTCTCGAGGCAAGCCGCCTCGAGTGCCCAGACCACGTCTCGATGGGCAATTGCAGGGTATCCGGGGTGCACGTAGAAGTCGGTCGTGTTCTCGAGGCGGACGGCCCCGATCGACACGATCAGGTCGCCAAGCGCGATCTCGGGCTGGAGTGCGCCGCTGGAACCGACGCGGATCAGCGTGGGCTGATCCGTGATCTCCATCACCTCGGCCAGCACGATCTCGACGTTGTCCGTGCCCATTCCGGTCGACATGGCCGAGATCCGCATGCCCTGGTAGGTGCCGGTCGCGGTGGTGATCTCTCGATTGCTCCGGTTGAGCTCCACCGAGTCCCAGAGCGACGCGACTTTGGCCACGCGTCCGGGGTCTCCCACCAGCACGATGTACTCGGCCAGCTCACCCCGCTCCAGCGCGATGTGGTACTGGCGACCGCCGGTGCGCGGCGCGTCGGCTTGCGAGAGATCGGTCAAGGCCTCGGCGAGCTCCTCGTGCGAGCGTGGGACGCTCAGGTCGGCGGGAGTATACCCCGCTCGTTTCGAGCGTCATTCCCCTCGGCCCGCAGCACGGACAAGCGTGGACCGCCCTCCGCGTCGATGCTGCCCGGCTCGTCGTCGTCGTCGGGGGCCCGTCGCCGCCCGAACCACGCCAGCAGCCCGGCCAGCGTGCCGAGTCCCATGCCGGCGACGACCAGCCCTCCAGCAGGCGCTCGCTGGTCGCTCGCTGCCTTGGCCTCTTGCCCGGTTGAGGAGGTCGGTCGAGGAGAGCTCGTCGGCTGAGGTCGGGCCAGCACCGGGGTCACCTCCTGTCCTGGCGGTCCGGCAGCCTGGCCCAGCAGGGCATCGGCGACTGCGCTATCTGGAAGCGGATAGTCGTTCGTCTGGACAGACGCACAGCACGGGGCCGATTGGGTGGATCCCGCCACCGGCGCAGCGATCACGCGGAGGTCACTCGCGACCCGTGGCCACAGCCGGTAGCCGCTCGACGGGGCAGAGCCGGTCGTCTCCTGAGCCAGCACGGCGCGCAGCTCGAGCCAGGCGCCACGGGTCAGCGACCCGTCGGAGATGCCGCTGCGCGAGGAGATCGTGACGCGGATCGGCCCTGAGCCATCGTCGATCGCGAATGAGACATTCCCGCCGCGCGGCCTGCTGATCGCCGTGCTGATGGAACCGCGCACGATGACCAGGCGCGCCTCCTGGCTCTCGCCAAGCGCGCCGGTGGCGCGACGCATCGGCTCAGGCTCTGCCTGCGTCCCGAGCTGTACAGGCGGCGTGGCGACGCGCAGGCTCAGCATGCCGGTCTTGGTGGCTCGTGTCCCATCGAGCTCAACCAGCTGCCCCAGGGACAGGCTGCCGACGTCCGTTCCGAGGCGGACCAGAATCCCCGCCGTCGCATCCTGAACCACCGCGCTGCCGGTGTCGATCAAGCCGGACGGCGCCGTCACCACACCGCGGATGCGCAGGTGCGTGCCGGCCGTGGCGGCCCGGGCATCGGCGATCGAAACGAGCCGGGAGCCGGGGGTCGGTGTCGCTGAGGGACTCGGTGAACCGGACGGCGTCGGGGTTGCCGTCGGCTGAGGCGTGGGCGTTGGACTGGGGGTGGCGATGGGCTCCACCGTGAGGAGGTCAGCCGTTTCGCGAGGCTGGATTCGGAAGCCCGATGTGCCGGTCCCGCTCGAATCCCGCTGGCCCACCACGCCGATGAGCCTGAGCCCGACGCCGCGAACCCAGGTCGAGGTGTCAATGGCCGTGGCCGTGCCAACGAGGATGCGGATTGCGCCGCTGCCGTCATCAAGGTCCCAGGCCAGGCCCGTGCTTAGGGTCGTGACCGAGCTGATGATCAGGCCGCTGACCTCGACCAGGCGGCCCTCAGTGCCCTCTCCGATCGAGCCGGTGGGCGTATCCGCCGCCAACGGTTCGCTGCCAACGCCCATGTTAGTGATCGCGTCGGCAGTGGCCCGGATGGTGCGCTGCGCATACCGATCGTCGATCGTGCCGGTGACACGCAGCCGCTGGCCGCGACCGAATGTGCCGTCGGAGACGAGCACGGCGATGCCGCCGGTCGCATCGACCAGGTAGCCACCCCCGTCGGTGAAGTCGCTGGCGGTCAGCGTCACGCCCTCGACGGTCACCGTGGTGCCGTCGGCCTGGGAGCGCGCGTCACCGATGGAGAGCGGCGCAGCGGTTGGACTGGGCGTGGGCGTCGGGGTCGCAGTCGGCGCAGGCGTCGCCGTCGGCCTCGGAGTCACGGTCGCGCTCGGAGTCGCGGTCGCGCTCGCCGCCGGCGTGCCGGTGAGGCTGGGCTCCACGGATGGCTCGGTCGTTTGGCTGGCACTCGGCTCAGCCGATCCTGACGGGGCCGGTGAGCCGGTCTGCACGGGACTGTCGCTTGGAACTGGAATGGGCGGAGAGCCGCTGTTCTGCGGATCTGGAGCTGACTGGATGACGAAGTCGATCAGGTTGTCGTTCGTGTCCTGGCCAGATCCCAGCGAGGCCCCGGGAAGCCGTTCGAGGCTGCTGCCGGCGGCAGGCGCGGGCGCCGGTCGAGTCTCGAGCCAGGTACTCGTCGCGCTACCCCAGCCGACCGCGTCGATCGCGGTGGCGGCGCCGATCACCCGCAGCGCGACGCTACCGCCCGTCGCCGCCAGCCCGTTGGCATAGGCCACGTCTGCCAGGCCGGCAAAGATCCCTGCACTGTTCGCAAGGAGCAGGTGGGCACCGCGGGGGATTCCCGGGGCGCCAGCCGCCCATGAAGCCTTGCGGGTGACGGTTGCCCCGCTGGCGGTGACGTACACGAGTTCGAGGCCCTCGAGCGGCAGCATCGTGGACGACGGGTTGTACAGCTCGACGAATTCGTCGGATGCGCTCGCCCCACCCGTCATCACCTCGCTCACGACCAGGTGGCCAGTCGCCTCGACGAGAGGCGCCGTGGTCGCGCCCCCTCCTTGGGCAAGGGGGAAGGCCACCGCATGGTCGATCGCAATGGCAAGCACGCCGATCGAGATCAGACCGGCCAGAAGCCGGTGTCGGGCGAAGGGAACAGCGCGAACGACGGACACGGCACACCTCGATAAAGGGGGGCGTGCAGGTCGCGGCAGGATGCGCCGCAGCGCCTTATCGGGCGCTTAGGCCGTGCTTACCGATCCCGCGTACAATCGCGGCCCATGCCGAAGAAGAGCTCCGCCCAGCCGGACGCTGAACGACGCGCAGAAGCACGTCGCCGAGCCCGCCTCCAGGCGCAGGGACGCCTCGAGGAGGAGTGGGACGAGCAGGACGAGGTCGAGGCGGCCCCCGCGAGGCGGTCGTCTCCCTCGATGGTCCAACGGCTCTTTCCACCGGCGCTACCCCTCCCCGGCAAGCCGGATCCTCTGGCCGGCTTTACCTACTCGGGGAGACTGCGCCCCGTCGTTTCGAGTCTGTGGCTGATCCCCCGCAACCTGTTCGCTGGCGTTGTGATGGGCATCCTCTGGGCGGCGGCCTACATCGTCACCATCCAGTACGCGCAGTCCATGGTGGGCAGCATCGCGTCATTCGCCTCGTTCGGAGCACTGGTGGCCGCCGGCTGGATCGGCTGGCAGCGGCCGTGGCTATACGGCTTCGTGGCGGCGGTGATCGGGTACATCCTCTACACGATCTACGTGATCATCGCGCTCGCCGGGAATCCGGCGCTCAACCAGCCCGGCGCGACCACCCAGGCGGCCCTCTTCCTCCTCACGAATGGTGTGCTGCAGGCCGGGATCGGCGCCCTGGCAGGCTTCTACGGGGGCTACCTGCGCCGTCGCATGGCGGACCCCGCGGGACGCCAGCGGACCGCCGCGCGCCGCCGCCGCTGACGGAATCTCAGCGCGGGGCGTGCGCCAACGCAGCCGCTTCGGCGGCCGCCATCGCCCCGGCGTAGTCAGGGGCCAGCCCCAGCACCTCGCCGGTGGAGCGCATCTCGGGACCGAGGGTCGCGTCCACACCCGGCAGCCGCCAGAGTGAACCGATCGGCGTCTTGACGGCCACGAGTGGCGCATCCGCGGCCAGCCCGGGCTGCCAGCCGACCTGCGCCAGCGTCGCACCCAGCGCGCATCGCACCGCGGCGGCAACAATGTCATGTCCGGTCGCCTTGGCCACGATCGGCACCGTCCGGCTCGCACGAGGATTGGCTTCGATCACGACGATCCGCTGATCGGCAACGATCATCTGGACGTTCAGGATTCCCCGCAC
>DATCQR010000024.1:0-2466 GCA_036569405.1 Candidatus Limnocylindria bacterium | reverse complement strand
GGCTGAACCGAACAGGCGTTCACATCGGTCTGATATCATCGACCCAATGCCTTCCGACCGCATCGTCGTGCGTGGCGCGCGCGAACACAACCTCAAGAACCTCGACGTGGAGATGCCCCGCGACCGGTTGATCGTGATCACCGGGCTGTCGGGCAGTGGCAAGAGCAGCCTTGCCTTCGACACCATCTACGCCGAGGGACAGCGACGCTACGTCGAGTCGCTGAGCGCCTACGCACGCCAGTTCCTGGGGCAGATGGAGAAGCCGGACGTCGACCAGATCGACGGGCTGAGCCCCGCGATCAGCATCGACCAGAAGGGCTCGAGCCGGAACCCGCGCTCGACCGTCGGGACCGTGACCGAGGTGTACGACTACCTGCGCCTCCTCTTCGCGCGGATCGGTCGCATGCACTGCCCGGTCTGCGGCCGCGAGATCGCCCGCCAGACGGTGGAGCAGATCATCGACCAGCTCTACGAGCTCCCCGACGGGACGCGGCTGATGCTGCTGGCACCGCTGGTCCGCGACCGCAAGGGCGAGCACGAGAAGCTCCTGGCCGGCGCGAAGCAGGGTGGCTTTGTCCGGGTCCGGGTGGACGGCGAGTTTCGCGACCTGGACGAGGAGATCGACCTCGACAAGAAGTTCAAGGACTCGATCGAGATCGTTGTCGACCGCCTGGTGGTGCGTCGGACCGATGACGACGGCACTCCCCGGCCCGATGCCGCCCGAATGGCCGACTCGATCGAAACCGCCCTCCGCCTCTCGGACGGGACGCTCATGGTCCACCTCCCCGACGAGGGGCCGAAGGGGAGCGACCGGCTCTACAGCGAGCGGTATGCCTGTCCCGAGCACGGGGGCAGCTTCGAGGAGCCGGCGCCGCGCAACTTCAGCTTCAACTCGCCGCATGGTGCCTGCCCGGCCTGCACGGGCCTCGGCAACCGGCTGGAGATCGATCCCGACCTGGTCCTGCCCAATGCGTCGCTATCGCTGGCGGAGGGCGCGGTCCTGCCGTGGCGGCGCATGGTCGCGACGGCATCGTGGTTCGCCACGATCCTGGAGGCTGTCGCGGACCGGTATGGCTTCGGGACCGATACGCCGATCGGCGAGCTCTCCGAGGAGGCGCGCGAGATCCTGCTCCGCGGCAACCACGGCGAGCGAGTCACGGTCCGCTACAAGTCGCGGCAGGGGCAGGAGCACTCGTACTCGACGACCTTCGAGGGGGTCCTGCCCAACCTCGAGCGCCGCTACCGCGAGACCAGCTCCGAGGCGACCAAGACCGAGATCGAGCGTTACATGACGCAGCGGCCGTGCCCGACCTGTGGAGGGATGCGGCTCAAGCCCGAATCCATCTCCGTGACGGTCGGCGATCGGAACATCATCGAGACGACCCGGCTGGCGGTGACCGATGCGCTGGCCTGGTACGCCGGGCTGCCGGACCTGCTCACCGAGCGCGAGAACCAGATCGCTCGGCAGGTGCTCAAGGAGATCCGTGCGCGGCTCGGCTTCCTGGTAGACGTGGGGCTCGACTACCTGACCCTCGACCGGGCAAGCGGCTCGCTCTCCGGTGGCGAGGCACAGCGGATCCGGCTGGCGACGCAGATCGGCTCGAGCCTGATGGGGGTCCTGTACATCCTCGACGAGCCGTCGATCGGCCTGCACCAGCGGGACAACGACCGGCTGATCGCGACCCTGATGCGGCTGCGCGACCTGGGCAACACCCTGATCGTGGTCGAGCACGACGAGGAGACGATCCGCGCCGCCGACTGGGTGATCGACATCGGCCCCGGGGCGGGCGAGCACGGCGGCGAGCTGATCCACTCGGGATCGTTGCCCGAGCTGCTCCATAGCAAACGCTCGATCACTGCGGCATACCTGCGCGGCGACCGCTCTGTCCCCGTGCCGGCGCAGCGCCGGCGCGGAAGTGGGGAGTGGCTGACGGTTCGCGGCGCGCGCGAGAACAACCTGCGCAACGTCGATATCGCCTTCCCGCTGGGCCGGTTCGTGGCCGTGACCGGGGTGAGCGGATCAGGCAAGTCGAGCCTGGTGACCCAGATCCTGTACCCGGCCCTGGCGGCGCGAATCTGGGGCGCCCGCGAGCGTCCCGGAGCTCACGACAGGATCGAGGGGATCGACCGCGTCGACAAGGTGATCGAGATCGACCAGAGCCCGATCGGGCGAACGCCGCGTTCGAACCCCGCCACCTACACCGGGCTGTGGGCGCCGCTGCGCGAGCTGCTCGCCGCCGTGCCGGAGTCGCGGCTGCGGGGGTATCGGCCCGGACGTTTCAGCTTCAACGTCAAGGGCGGGCGCTGCGAGGCCTGCGAGGGAGCTGGGATCGTGCAGATCGAGATGCACTTCCTGCCCGACGTCTACGTCCAGTGCGAGGTCTGCAAGGGGAAGCGTTACAACCGCGAGACACTCGAGATCCACTACAAGGGGCGCAATGTCGCCGAGATCCTGGAGATGACGGT